>JAGVPM010000141.1 GCA_020052235.1 Candidatus Goldiibacteriota bacterium | reverse complement strand
GGATTTGGCCAATGGAATATATATGGTGCAGGTGAAAGCCAAAAACGCCGATGGTTCCGAGAATCGCGTTGTCTACAAAATGGCTTTAATAAAATAGGGCTGCTTTAAAATTTCAATACCAAGACATGCCGGGAATTAGTGCCTGGCACCATCCCTGCCATCCCCGCGCGCCCAACACCCGCCGAGAGAAAAACACGGAATACAATGCAAGATTCATGCGGTGTATCTTCCCAAAAAGCAGAAAGTTTGCTATAGTTACAAAATTAAAATAGGCTTTTACGGTTCAAGTAAATGACTTTATGAGGAGGGTCTTTATGCGTCAGCAGGAAAAAGTTGCAGCAGTGGTTATTGGACTCACGGTTTTGGTGTTGGGTGGGGCTATTTTCTTTGGATTGAAGGGCGGGAAAGGCGGGAAGGCGACCAACCCGGTGGCTTCCAATGCTCCGGAACGCGGGCGGGCCGACGGGCAGTTTGCCATGCCGCGCGGCGTGGCGGTGGATGCGGACGGGTTTTTGTATGTGGTGGATTCGGAGAATCACCGGGTTCAAAAATTTACGGCTGCCGGTGAATTTGTCACCAAGTGGGGCGCCGAAGGCACCGGGGACGGGCAGTTTAAATCCCCTGGGGGCATTGATGTGGGAGCGGACGGGTTTGTGTACGTGGCTGACACGTGGAATCACCGCATCCAGAAGTTTGACCGCCAAGGCAAGTTTGTGACCAAGTGGGCGGGGGACGGCGGATTTTGGGGCCCGCGCGATGTGGCCGTGGATGCCAAGTTCGTGTACGTGACCGATACCGGGAACCGCCGCATTCAGAAGTTTGACCTCAACGGCAAGTTCGTCAAAGCGTGGGGCAAAAAGGGCAGTGGGCCGGATGATTATGATGAACCGTTCGGCATCCGGGCAAGCAAGGACAACTTGCTGTACATTTGCGACCGTTTGAATTTCCGCATTCAAGTGTGCGACACGGAGGGCAAGCGCGTCCGGTCTTTTCCCATCGAGGGCTGGCAGAAAGAGCAATTCTACATGGAACCGTACTTGGCCGTGGACGATGCGCACGATGTTGTTTATGTGACTGACCCGACCAAGCACCGTGTGCATAAATTCACGCGCGCGGGAAAAATTTTGGGCTTGATCGAGAATGATCCTGTCACCAAGCAAGCCTTTGCCACCCCGGTGGGCGTGGCCGTGAACCCGAAAGACGGGACAGTGTACGTGACGGACATGACCGCCAATAAGCTGTACAAATTTAAACCCTAGGGGGAACTCACATGGCATCGGCAAAAAAAATCGTTCGAGCCAGTGTAAAGAAAAATGCCGCGCGCCCTTCCAAGGCTGCGGGGAAATCCAAAGCAGTGAAGGTGGTTAAAGCGGTAAAGAAGACTCGGGCTTCGGCCGCGAAGGGCAAGGCCAGGCATGTGTCCGGGAAAGCTCCGGCCGGAAACAGGAATTTAATTGTTTTCGGCGTTTTGGTGGGATTGGTGATTATTTTAGCCGTGGCCGGAAAGATGCGCAACGGCCCGCCGGTCAAGCTGCTGCCGGCCATGGTGCAGACCGCATACACTGTCAATGACGGCACGGCCCTTTCCTCGCCGCGCGGAATTGCCGTGGATGCAGTGGGTTGCGTTTATGTGGCGGATCTGGGCAACAACCGCGTGGTGAAGTTTAAACCCGACGGCAGCCTGGATGGTATTTGGGGAGCTGCCGGCGCCGCGTCCGGTCAATTCAAGGAACCTTCGGGCGTAGCCGTCGACAACCAGGGTCAGGTGTTTGTCGCCGATGCCTGGAACGGCCGCATCCAAAAATTCACGTCCAAGGGCGAATACTTGGGCGAAATCAGCGCCAAGGCGGGAAATTTTTATTCTCCCCGCAATGTGGCCGCGGACAATCAAGGCTTCATTTATGTGGCGGATACGGGCAATTCCTGCGTGAAAAAATTCGACGCGGACGCCAATTTGGCCAAGCGGTGGGGTGAATACGGCACCGGGCGCGACCGGTTTCAGGAAACCTTCGGCGTTTACGTGGACCGTGAGAACCACGTTTACGTAGGCGATGCCGGAAACCGTAAAATTAAAATTTTCGACAACCAGGGGAAATTCATCCGCGAACAATTCGTCAAAGGCTGGAAAACCGGGGTGTCGTGGCCCATGATGGCCGTTGATTCCGTTGGCCATATTTTCGCCACCGATGCCCAAGAGCACCGGGTTTGGATTTATGGCCGCGATGGAAAATATTTGGGCACCTGGGGCAACCAACCGGGCAAAGATATTTTCGCCGCTCCCTTGGGGATTGCCGTGGATGCGCAGGATGCGGTGTACGTGTGCAACATGAACCGCGGCCAGATCATCAAACTGGCGCCGTTTAAGGAATAGGGTTAGGCAAGGCGCGCTATTAATAATGCAGGGGTGGTAATTACATTATTAATAGCGCTGTTTTTTGTTCATAACCAATCGGCGACTATCATCAATAGCTCAGAAAAAAAGATTCCGTTGCACATAATAAAAAGCAACTTTACCTTCTTAATATATGTCTATATAAATACGAAAAGCCGGATCTAGGCTGTTTTTACGGAGGGAAAATGAAGCCATTTTTAATGGGATTCACCATGCTTATGTTTTTAGTGCCGTTCTCCTTTGCTTTCGACGAATCCACAGCTGAGTTTTCACAAGCGGAAAAGCATTTTGAAGCCGGGCAATATGCCCAGGCTGAAAGCGAATACCGTCAGGCGTTGGATAAATATAAAACCATGGGAGACCTGGCCGCGTATATTAAAGTCCGCTTGGGCGAATGCTGCCAATATCAGAAAAAGACTGAAGCGGCAATAAGTTTATATCGCGAAGTTCAAACCAATCATGCCAGTTCACCTTTGGCTGGACAAATGCAGGAAAAAATTGCCCGGGCGTATTACAACTCGGGTAATTATGAAAAAGCTGCGCCGGAATTTGAGAAAATGGCTGTTCAGAATGAGGCTAAAATTCAGAGTGCTACAACTGCGGGGTTAAAAGCGGCCACAGCCACACAGGAACGAGCCAATGAAAATTTGGGATATTCGGCATTTTGTTATAAAAAAGCAGGCCATGAGATAAAAGCCGCCTCAATCGGCATGCGAATAAAAAATGCGCCCGCACAAAGCAAAGTGAAAAAAGGCGGCGACAAATAATGAAGAAAGAAAAGGTTTTGAGATGGTTTAAACTTTCTTTGGTGGTAATAACGAGCCTGATAGGCATGAGTTCTGGTTGCAAGTGTCCTGATATTGTCGGTTTGCCGCCCATGCCTTCACAGCCCGTCAGCACACCAGGCCCTGCGCCAAATCCAACAGCAACCCCGTCTCCGGCTGCTCCGTATGTTGAAATAACGACACCATTACAAAACTCTTCGTTTGTAACAACCACTCCCTTGACCGTTAATGGGCTGGCCAAAAATGTTCCTTTTAATTCTTCGTCGCAGGTGAATTACACGATCATCGGTTGGGTGGTGGCTGGGGAGACGGGGACAGATTACACCTTGGAAGAAACCGGTGAAATGACAACCGCTCCTCCCGGGTTATTGTATACCTATACTCTGTCGCCCCCTGCGGCGCCCACAGGCAGAGGACGAAAACTGTATTATGAAATCATCGCTAACCTTGCTTTGGCTGGAACTAATTACACATCCCAAGTTAACATTGTTCAGGATTATATTGACCAGTGCCGCCAGGAATATATAGATTTTAATAGGGCGGCAGCGACGAGGCCCATGCACGAGGATTTTACCAACAGCCAAGGGTCAACGAATTTCGCGCTGACGGAATTTTTAGATAAACATGACTTAAACAATGTCTCGCAATATAAAAAAAATGCAGTTTATGTGCAGGCAACTTTAACTGCGGGGCTGGAAAGCATGAGGACTAACCTTGGGAGAAAAATTAATATCAATGTGGCTTATCGTTGGCCCAGTACACAATATTCGGTAAGTTCAGACGCCCCTGAAGGAAACCATCAATATGGAATCGCGGCGGATTTGAATGTGCCAAATGCAACTAAGGCAGAGTGGGATAATATGAAAACCGCAGCAAAAGCGGCGGGCGCTTGCGTTGAACCCTCAGACTATGGTGGAAGGGAAAATGATTATACTTATATTCATGTTGATTGGCGGGGCGTGTGTCCCACAGACTGGTAAACCGAGGTGAAAAGTGAAAAGCTTTTTTTTATTTTTGTTTGTCCTATTAACGCTACTAAGTATCACGGCAAATGCCGAAAAAAAAGTCAGGTATTTAAAGCCGGGTGAAATATTAATTACTGAAGAGCAGGTGCTGCAAGGTTTATCAGGGACAGACTGGCAGAAAAAGCTCGATTTTCTCGAACAGTGGGGTTCTGCCATTCAGCATGAAAAATATTTTTCAAATAGCACAGTAAAAGCAAGGATGATTCAAATATTGAAAGAGGTTTTTCAATTTTACGATGATAAAATTAATGAATATATAAAAGCAGGAGCCACCCCGGACGATGCAAAACACAAGATTTACAAAGAACATCCTGAAGTACAGAGCAGTATTATTTATTTGACGGGGGTGATTTGGGAATATAATGATCCGGAAACGATTCCGCTAATAATTAGGACTTCTACATTATATGGCAGTGATGAATTTTCTTTGGAAAATTTCTTACGGCATTTTGGAAAAAACACGTTTAGCCAATTTAAAAAAATTGCAAACGAAGGAAAAGATTTTGAGAAAAGCGCGGTTCTTTCGCGTTTGGGCGGATGGGCGAACTGGACGCTAAACAAAGACATCATAGCGAAGTATAAAATAACGATGAGAGCTAGTGATGATCTAAACAAGCAAGAAATACAAGAGGCCAAGAAAATATTAATCAATAATTTAAATTCAGGAAATTCAACGCGCACTTCATACGTTATTTTTGGATTGAAGAGCATGGCTAGAGGTACACAAGACAGCAAAGAAAAAAAAGAGTTGAAGGATGTCATTAAAAGTCAGATGGTCCATAAAGATGTTTATGTCAAGCAAGATGTCGCCAAAGCTTTAGGCGAAATTGGTGATGAAACGGACATCCCTGACCTGGAAAAAATGCTAACCGATCCTGGTCTTGATCCATCCAACGAATTTTTTCGTGAAAAGCAAATCCGCGCTGCTGGCAAAAGCGACCTGCCCAAAGTGTATCTTGTCCGCGAAGCAGCCAGGAAAGCCATAGAAAAAATCAAAACTCGCGCTGGACAACCATGAGATTTATAACAACGGTGCAGGGCGTAATGAAAAAAATACTTATTCGATTACCGGTAGCGGTTTTTCCTATCCTGTTTAGCGCAGGCGTTGCCTGGGCCGGTTTGAACTATTACGACTCCTATGACAATTCCCGCTACCGGGAAGACATCAATAGCGCTCATAATTTTCTAAGCCACATTACCGGATTAACCTACGCGCGCATAGCGGGAGATACCACACCCCATATCGGTATGCTGGAAGGCACAGCCTTAATTGCCGACCCGGGCTTTGGACGTTTGATTTGGAATTATTGTGATTCGGCTACCAGCGGGGGATTGAGAGAGCAAAGTGAGGGCTTTTCCTACCCGAAGTCGGTGGCGGCATCGAGAAATGGCGAGGTATTTATTGCGGATGTAGGACACCAGCGGATCGTTAAAATGCAGGCAGATTTTAGCGCGGGCGGCCTTAATCTGAATTGGGTCAAAGCCTTTGGCCGGATCGGACGAGGCGACGGGCGCTTCATAAATCCTTTTCGAGTGACTGTTTATTCCACCCCGAGTACCACGGTTTTAGTTTCCGACTGGAGTAATCATAATGTACAGCAATTTGACGCAGAGGGAAATTGGCTCCGCACCATCGGCGGATATGGAAGCGATCCGGGACAGTTTATCAGCCCTTATGGCATTGCTTGTGAAAATAATCGGCTTTATGTGGTCGATGCGGGTAATGGGCGCATCCAGAGTTTTTTAACTAACTATAAGATCTGGCCGTTTGAAAAAGCGGTTTCTCGAGGCGGACCTATTCCGGCGGATGCAGAGTTGCGGGACATTGCCACTTCC
Source organism: Candidatus Goldiibacteriota bacterium (assembly GCA_020052235.1). Lineage (GTDB taxonomy): Bacteria > Oederibacteriota > JAAXVQ01 > JAAXVQ01 > JAAXVQ01 > JAAXVQ01. Next base: position 19,786 of record JAGVPM010000141.1, on the reverse strand, counting down.
AACAGCGGTGCGGTTTATGTGACCGATGAAAAGTACAATCAAATTTATCTTTTTGACGCGGCCCTAAATTACATCGCCACCTATTATGGTAATCCGGCCATTCCTTTTCAAAACTTACGCGGTATTAGTATTTTGCCTCCGGGTACTGGACAGCTTTACTCATCCACGGCTTTGGTGGCGGAAAAAGATCGAGTGGAAATGTTCGCACTGAGTATGGGAGTTCTGGATTTCCGGGCAGACCCAGAAGCTTTTTACCCTCCGGCGATTGAAAATAATAAAACTAAAGTCAAATACACTCTTACGGAAAACGGTGTAGTTCATATTGAAGTTAGGGATGATCAGAATAATATTATCCGCCATCTGGTGCCGGGCGAGTTAAGTCAAAGCGTAGGAGCAAATGAAGTCGAATGGGATGGGAAAGACGATGGCGGCAATGTTATACCTGGCGGAACTTATTTTTTCTCCATGGTCGCACGTGATCAAAATGCATACGGTGGATTTCCGCTGAATTACGAATACAAATATTGCCGAGTTATCATCCACGAGCCACCCGTGGTCACGATTTCGTCGGTTTCTCCGCGTGCTATTATTTCCGGCAACCAGGCCACGGCGAGTTATTCTCTTTCCAAGGCCGGTTTTGTGAAAGCTGAGGTAGTAAACTCCGCCAATGCCGTAGTGCGAACCATGAAAAGTGAAATAAGCGAAGTCGTTGGCGATCACACGGTTGTTTGGGACGGCTTGGACGCTGCCGGGAATATACCGGCTGATGGTTGGTACAGCATTCGCATCCAAGCGCACGATGCGGAAGGTTATTGGGGGTTGCCCAAAACTATCCGGGTTGCCATGGCCAATGCGCCGCCGGCCGTGGCCCTGGACACACCTGCCAATGGCACGCTCGGCCTGGATGCACATATCAAGGGAAGTATCAGCGGATTTTTATTATCCTCTTACAACTTGTCGTATAGCCCGGATGGCATCATGTGGACATCCATTGCAACATCGCTGTGCAACACCGAAACCGTATCCGGGGAGTTGGCAGTTTGGGTTACAAAAAATTTACCTGCCACCGAAACGCAACGCTACCAGGTCCGCTTAATTGCGCTAAATGAAGCAGGGCGGGCTTCAGCCCCCTGCATGCTGGATGTTTTAGTGGATAATATTCCCCCGCGTTTGCCGAAATGGGTTGTTTCGCCGGGATATATTTCGCCGCTTATTGCCGCTGCGGGCAGCACGCAAAATGCCGCCAGCTTGGATTATCAGATTGAGGAAACCAATCCGGATCACATGGAAGCGATTTTTCTGGATAAATTTTTAACCGAGCGATTCCGCAAGGTGTTGCCGGTCCTTCAGGGTGTGTATGTATGGGATGGAACCAACGGGTTGGGTCAGGTGCCTGAAGACGGGTTGGTAACCTGCCGGTTGCAAGCCACGGATAAAGGCGGAAATTTCAGCACCAAGGAAGTACGTTTGTATATTGATACCAACCGGTATCCTGAAACCATTGCGGTTTCAGCCACCCGAAAACTTATAAACGGAAAAACCAATAATTACCGTGTTGCCTGGTTTCCGGACAGTGCATCCATTGCCATTTCCGACGGAAGTTCCGGATCATCCGCCAATCTTTATCGGTACCGGGTTGATGGAACAGGAACTCCGGTGGCATTAACCGCCTTGAATTCCGGAACCTCGCCGAATTATGCATTGTTGCCGGATATTGAGCCGAACGGAAAACGGCTTTTATTTGAGAACCTGACGGATAAGGCAATTTATATTTTGGATTTGAACACTTTAGCTTACCAGCCATTGAAAAATCGCGCCATGCACGCGCGATGGTCTCCGAGTGGAGGTCAAATCGGGTATAATGTTGTCCCGGATGGCTTGCGGGTCATGAACTTTGACGGCAGCGATAGTTGGATTTACAATCCCGGGCAGTTCTTGGGTTGGACAAGTGATGGGAAAAGTCTATTGTATAGTTTAACGCCGAACGGAGAAGTATGGGCTCTGCGTATGGAAAATGGAGGAATAAGCGGTAAGGTATTGGACCCATGGTGCCAATTTCCGCAATACAGCCCGGATGGAAATTTACTGACCTTTACGCGGGACAGTAAAATTTATGTAAAATTCACCAATGGCAGTGAACGTGTTTTGGTGGATGGGACAAACTGGCTGAGCGCAACTTGGAATCCGCTGGGCACGCAATTGGCGTTGACTACATACTATTATGGCGAGACCTATATTGCCGATCTTTCCCGGCCGGATAAATATGCGAATTTGATTGGGTGGTTGCAAAATCCCGGAAATCAGGCAACCGGCTTGTTGGGCACTGCGGCGGATATGAATTTTTTAAAATACGAGTTGGCCTATGGAATTTCGCCAACACCCGGCACGCTTCCTACGCAATGGACGGTCATTCGCAACTCTAAGCTGGAAGTGAAAGAAGGCGTGTTGGGAGATTGGGATACGCGTACCTTGCCGCCCGGGGATTATTATATAAAACTAACGGCCTGGGATAAGGCTTTGAATAAAAAGGAATCCATCCGCCGGGTCAGTTTGGGCAGTTTTAGCGGCAATGCGATTGTCAATGTGTATGCGAATCCCGAGCAGATTTTTTCGCAAATACCCAAAAGAGATGAAACCAATATTTTTTATACGTTAAATAGTGCTGCGTCAAGTTTGGCTCTGCGCATCGAACGCGGAGACGGCACCTTGGTCCGCGCATTGACACCGCCGCCTGACGGAGGCGTGTATCCTTACAAGTATTTTATTCATTGGGACGGCAAAGATGCCGCCGGCAACAAAGTTGATGCCGGAGTGTATACGTACAAGCTGTCCGCCCAGGCCGCAGGGCAGCCTGTGGTGAAGGAAGGAAAAATTAAGGTGGTGCAAGGCATAGCCGCCGCTCTTATAACCTCCCCGGCAAACTCCGGTTATGTTGGCAGGACGTTTTCGGTTTTTGGAACTGCCAAAGGTGATGATTTTTCGCGGTATCAATTATCAGTTATGCCCGGCCCGGACGGCCCTGGAACTTGGGGCACCGTGGCCGAAGACACGGTGCAGGTTGAAAACGGTTGCTTGGGAACTTGGCCAGCGGCTGCTGACGGTGAGCAGACGTTAAAATTGACAGTGGAAAGTAATATCGGGGGGACAATGGAGTGCGTGGTCCATTGTTATGTTGATACGGCATCACCGCAAAGTTCCGTCCGGTTTATCGAGTTGCCCAATTCACCTGTTTTGCCGCAAAACGGCAAATATTATATGCGGCCCGGGACGCAGATAAAAATCGAAGCCAATGATGCGGGTTCGGGGGTTAAAGTAAGGCACTTGAACATGGATGGAAGTGACTTGCCGGGCACCCAAGCGGCGTTGACACAACCTGGCGAGCATACCCTGCAATATTATAGTGTGGATGCGGTTTGCAATACGGAAACCGTGAAGTCGCTGATCATTGTAGTAAATGACCTGGTGCCAACCACTACCTTGAGTTTGGGGCAACCCCAATATGTGCCCGGCAGAGTTGTATATATATCGGATCAGACACCCATCACACTGGCGGGAAAAGAGGAAGGCACAACCGCCGTCAGTGTTAAAACCTACTGGAAACTTTCCGACAGTGGTGAAGAGCACGAATACCTTGCCCCCTTCACTTTGGCGGGGAATTCAAGCGGGCCGAAAACGATCTACTATTACAGCCGCGATGCCGTGGGCAATCAGGAGGACTTGAAAGCCAAATCGGTTATTTTGGATGTTGATGCGCCGCAAACCATGCTTTCGATAGCCGGACCTATGCCCGTGGAGCGTGGCGGAGATAATCCCCGGCGATATGCTACTTCGGCCAGCATGTTGGTTTTACAAGCTGCCGATACCGGAGCCGGTGTTGAGCACATCGAGTATTCGTTGACAGGTGCGGGAAATGCCGGGGGCTGGAACGGATATGTATCCGGTGAAAATATATTACTCACGCACGAAGGCGAGCAGGCGATAAACTATCGCGCTTTTGATGTTCTCGGGAATTCTGAAACCGTGAAAATGTATCCATTGACCATAGACAATAGTGCCCCGCAAATTAATTTAATCAACCTGGTAGAGGGCGCAACGTATATGGCGCCGTTTAGCCCTTGTTATGAAATCACGGATACTAATTTGAAAGACAACAGCGTGGAACTGGATGGTCAGGTATTCGCTACTCAAAGTGAAATCACGGCCTTGGGAGCACATGAACTTAAAATAGCGGCAACCGATTGGGCTGGGAATTCCAGTGTGGCCAATGTGCACTTCAATATTATAGCGTTTACGCCGACACCAACCGTAACACTGACCGCGACAGTCACGCCGACGATTACAACGACGGCCACGCCGACGATCACGGTCACGGCTACACCAACGATCACAACTACAGCCACGCCGGTGGACACGACCATATGTTCACGGACTGCCACGCCAACAATTACGCAAACACCAATTGTATATCCGGATTATGGGTCGGTAAGCGCATTTCCCAATCCGGGCAGGATAATTGTGTTTTTTGCCATGCGCCTGAGGGAAAAAGCTGCCGTGCGCATTGAAATATACAATTTGCTTGGGAAAAAAGTAGCGGAATTAAAAGAAAACAAACCGAGGTCTCCTTATGGAACATTGATGGTTTGGCAATGTGCCAAAATGGCCCGGGGAATTTATATTTGCAAGGTCACGGCTCAGGGAGTGTCGGGTAAAATATTAATCAACAAGCAATTAAAAATCGTATTAATCCGTTGATCTTAAAATAATTGCTTTTCAATATAAGGATTTAAGCTTAAAATTCACAGATCACTTAAATGGGGCAATACGACTTTTGATATTAAAGGAGCCGTTTACCATGGACTATTTGCAGGGCAAGCGGGTGATGGTGACCGGCGGGGCCGGTTTTTTGGGTTCGCATTTGGTGGAACGGTTGAAGACCTGCGGATGTGAAAGCGTATTTGTTCCTTTGCACAAAGATTATGACCTGACGCGCGAAGCTGATCTTGAGCGTTTGTTTAAAACGGCCCGGCCGCAGACCATTATTCATTTGGCGGCTGTGGTTGGCGGCATTGGCGCCAACCGGGCGTTTCCCGGGCGGTTTTTCTACGAGAACCTGATTATGGGCGTGCGGCTGATGGAGATGGCCCGGGTTCAGGGTGTGGAAAAATTTGTGGCCACGGGCACCATCTGCGCTTATCCCAAGTACACGCCGATTCCGTTCAAGGAAGAGAACCTGTGGAACGGATATCCGGAGGAAACCAACGCGCCTTATGGGCTGGCTAAAAAAATGCTCCTGGTTCAGGCGCAAGCCTACCGCCAGCAGTACGGGTTTAATGCCATCTATCTATTGCCCGTAAACTTGTTCGGGCCCGGGGATAATTTCAATCCCGAGTATTCGCACGTGATTCCGGCGTTGATTAAAAAGTGCGTGGATGCCAAGGAACGCGGAGACCGGCAGATAGAAGTCTGGGGCGATGGCTCGGCCACGCGGGAGTTTTTATACGTTAAGGAAGCGGCGCGCGCCTTGGTGCTGGCCGCGCAACGATACAACGGATCCGAACCCATCAACCTGGGCGCGGGTTGGGAAATTTCCATCAAGGATTTGATTCAGACCATCGTTAAACTGGTGGGTTTCACTGGGGAGATCGTGTGGGACAAGAGCCAGCCCAACGGCCAGCCGCGCCGGTGCCTGGATACGCAACGCGCTCAGGAGGCGTTCGGTTTCAAGGCCGAGCAGAATTTTGAAATGGGCTTGCGGGAAACAATTGATTGGTATATGATGCACCGAGACCGCGCTTAGGCGGCTTTTTCTTTTATTAGTTCCGGTTGCGGAAAGCACATTTTTTTAACTTCGATCGATGCTCGTCACCCCGTTGAAAAACGGGGTCCAGAAAAGCCTGAAACACATGAATGGATCCCGGCTAAATTCATGCCGGGATGACGACAATTAGGCGCAACTTCTAAAAACCAACGAAGAGGTGAAACATGGCAACCAAAAAAACGCAAAAGAAAACAAGGAGCGCGACTCTTGCGAAGCGTGTTGGCGTCCGCAAAGCCAAAGCCCCGGCCGTGGAAATTACCCCCACGGTGACGGCCGTTCCCGTGGCCGAGGTTCCGTCGAAACGCAAAAGCATGCTGCCGCAAATTATTTTCGCTTTGATCGTGCTCTTGGTCGGAGTCGAAGTATTTGTCATGCTGAAAGGCAAGATCGACCGCCAGGGCGAACTCAAACTCATTCGCGTGATCGGACAGCGCGGCGGTCCGCCGGAAGTGGCGGGGCAGTTTTGGGGTCCGGGCAATATCCGCGTTGACCGCGCGCAAAACCGCGTGGCCATGGTGGACGGCAATTTCAATAAGGTGATCTTTTACAGCACCAAAGACGGATCGTTGTTGGCGGAAGTGGATAAGCAGGGCAAGCACATTGCGGACCCGACCAAGGCCACGGCGCAAATCGGCGACTTCCTGCCCACCAACGGCGCGTTTGACGGACTGGGCAATTTTTACGTCCTCGACCGGCAGCATGGCGAGGTCACGGTGATTTCCCCCCAATACGAGGTCACGGGCACCTGGAAAGTTTCCTCGCCCCAGGAAATCGCGGTGGATGCGAAACAGAACCGCATTTATCTGGAAGACAAGGCCACGAATGATATTGTCGCCTACACGCCTGAAGGCAAGGAAATCGAACGTTTTGGGAGCGATGATTTGCAGGAACCCTCGTTTTTTGCCGTGGATGACAATGGCGAAATTTTCGTGGTGGACAAGGGCGCGAAAAAAATTGTGGTCTTCGGCGCGGATAAAAAGTTCAAGCGCGCCTGGCCGCTTAAATTCAACCCCTTTGGCAACCCGGACATTGACGTGAACAACGGCAAGGTGTATGTCAGCGAACACGACAATCAGCGCGTATGGGTGTTTGACGCGAGCGGCAAGTTTCTCTGGGACTTGGTTGCCAGCTACCCGGCGGTGATTGGGGTGGACGGCGCGGGGGTGGTGTACCTTTCGGGCCCCAGCGGCATGCATCAATTCCGCGTCGTAAAACGCAAGCACGACTGACGTAACCAGAGTTTATGGTGAAAAAAAACCGCATCACTCGGGATTCTGAACCGAAAACCGCCGTGCAGCCCCAATTGGAAAAAGTTCCTCAAACCCTTTCCAATACGGGGCAGCCGGCGGTATTTCTTTATTGCGCCGCGGGAGTATTGGCCGCTTTGGGCCAATGGCAGATTTTTTCCTCCAATGTGGGACCGGGCATGATTCTCACGCTCGTGGGTGTTGCCTGTTTTCTGTTGGGGCGTTTGGGAAAGGCAAAATTGCTGCAAGGGTATCAAACCGTCAGCGCAGTTCTAAAAACCATGATTGAAAAATTGGAATCCCCGCAGGTTGCCAAGGCCAGTGAGCCTGCCGCACCTGTGCAACCCGCATTGTTGCACAAGGCCGTTAAAGCCGTCAAATCCGATCCGGACCCAAAGCCCGCATTGGCCCCGTTAGCTCCGGTTTCATCAACACTGGCGGAAATGTTTTCAAGTTTGCGGGGCATCTCGCTTACAATTTCCAAACCTTGGTTGATAAAAATTTCCATCACCCTCATTGTATTAAGCCAACCCTTATTGTATTTGGAAAAATTCCTGCCCGCGCTGATCCTGCTGATTCCGGGTGTTTTAATGCTGGTGTATGCGCTGGTAACCAAGGAAGCCGGTTTGCACCTGGGCCAGCTGGATCAAATTTTGAAATTCGTCATGCTGGCCATGCCGGGTGTTGGTTTGATGGTTGTGGGGCATTGGGTGGCCATGAAAAATTTGGAAACCAACCTTCCCGGTCAAATCCTGGGGTTTGGTTTAATTGCCGCCGGTATTTTTATGATTTTGGCCCTGATCCCCAAGGTGGTTCCGGATCCCGATCCTTCGGACATTCCGCCGTTGGAAACGTATTCCGATGAAGCGCATACCCGGCGGGATTTGGGCATTAAATTAGCCTGGGTGGCAGGTTCGTTGGTGTGTTTTTTCCTGGCCGCGCAGAGCCATAAATCCGGCGGCGCTTTTTATTGGTCCTTGGCCGGCATCGGTGTTTTGGGCATGTCGTTTCCCTGGAGCTGGAGCAATCCGGACCGCCCCGGGGGGCCGGATGTGGTGGCGGCGTTTGCCTTTAAATACATCCGTTTGATCCTTTTCGGCGTGGCGTTGGTTTTAGGCTACCGCGGGCAAAGCCTGATTGCCCAGGAACAATTATTCCCGGGGCTGTATCATTTTGCCGCCGCCGCATTGGCGTTGATGGTGGCCCTGAAAGAACCTGCTCCCGGAAGTTCGGAAATTGGCCGTGAGAAACCCCTGAAGTGGTATTGGGAAGTTGTTGGTTTGCTGGTGGTATTGGGCGTGGGTTTCTGGCTGCGGTTTTATAAATTGGATGTCATGCCCTACGGCGTGGAGTGCGACGAAGCCGGCGCGGCCACGCAAACCGTGGATGTGTTGCTTAACCAGTTTTCCTCGGTGGTGGTACACCCGTGCGGGCGTCCGATTTTCATGCTCTTGCCCAGCGTGGTGGCGTATAAAATCATGGGCTTCGACAGCATCGGCGTGCGTTTTGCAGCCATGTTTTTCGGAGTGGTCAGCATCTTCCTTATGTATTTGATGGCCCGGCATTTTTACGGGCCCCGCATTGCCCTGGCCGTGTCGGCCTTGTTCGCCGCCTCGCGGTGGCATATGCATTTTTCGCGCTTTGGCTGGAGCAATACCCTGATGCTGGTGCTGCTCCTGATCGGTTTTTATTTGATTGTCAAGGGATTGGAAGCGCGGCGCAAGTGGTACTTTGTGGTTTCGGGCATGGCCTTCGGCCTGGTGGTGCAGACCGAAACCGCCGCGCGCATGGTGCCCATTATTTGTTTCGCCCTGCTGGTGTATTTGATTGTCAGCCAGCGGCATTTTTTCCGGCGCAATTGGCAATTCCTTTTGGCCCTCATGCTGGGCGTGTGGCTGACCGGCGCGGGTATTTTCATGTATTGGCTGCATCGCCCGGACATGCTGTACAAGCGCGTGTATGAGGTTTCGCTCTTTTCCGAGGACCCCAATGCGCCGCGCGGCGATTATGCCAAAGCCCTGATTGAAAGCACCAAGTGGAGTTTGACGCAGTTGAACTGGCACGGCGATTACCGCCAGCGCCACAATGGCGGCATGACCGGGGAGCCGGTGGCGGATTTTTGGACTGCCATTTTATTTGCCCTGGGGCTGGGATATTCGATTTTCCATTGGAAGCGCTTGCGGCATTTTATACCCTTGGTGTGGTTTTTCGGATTCATGGGTGCGTCCATTTTTGCCATCGAGGCTCCGCAGTCGCACCGCGCGTTTGGCGTGTTTCCGGCCGTGTTTCTTTTGATTGCGGCGTTTATGGACCGCGCGCGCCGGCTGCTGGCCGAGACCCTGGGCAAGCCCGGGGTGATCGCGGCGGCCCTGGTATTTGTGGCGCTGCTGGTGCCCATTACCCGGACCAATGCCAAAAAATATTTTGACGCGTATCCGGCGTTTGACACCAATGTCACGGCCGCGGCCAAATACATGGGCCGGGTTTGGCCCCAAGCCGAACACGTGGTCATGACCGCCTACACGTGGTTCGGTCACTGGCCGTTCAAGCTGTATGCCCGCGATGTGTCCGCCCATTTGTATTATGCGGCCTCGGAAGCCGTGCCGATCCGCCGGGATACCAAGCGGGACATTTGCTTTACCTTTATTATGGAATATCCGCCGCTGCTTCCCACCATCCAGTGGTTTTATCCCAATGGAAAGTTCCAGGAAGAAGATCATCCCAAGTACGGTTTGCAGTTCAAGGGGTGGGGCGTAACTCAAGCAGAGATCCAGCGCACGCGCGGCTTGACGGGCCGGTATTATGCCAATGCCAATTGGGAAGGCGCGCCGGAGGCCCAGCGCAACGACACCCAATTTAATATCGCATGGGATGCCAAGACCTGGCCTCTCCCCGGCGGCACGGGCTCGGTGTCCTGGGAAGGCACGATCTTGATTCCCCATGAGGGCACGTATACGTTTTATGTGTCCGGCACGGATTATGTGGAAATGACTTTAGGCACGCGGCATGTGCTGCAAGCGGGCAATCAAAAGGAAACGCAGCAATCGTTCTGGCTGGCCGGCGGGCTGCACCGCATCCGGGTGCGCGCGCGGCATACGGCCCCGGCAGGGCGTTTGTCGCTGGCGTGGAGCTGCGCGCAAAATGTCGCGTACTATTTATATGATGACCCGCACGGAAATGCCTTCAGCAAGCAGCCTTTGGCGCCGACCCACGTGTTTACCTACCCGGAACCCGTGGGCTTATTGTCCGCATTCTATGGTAACGCGCTTTGGAAAGGCCAGCCCCGGGTCCAAAAAGTCGAGCCCGTGTTGTTTTATTTTTGGCAGGACACGCCCTATGGCTTGGGCGCGCCCTATTCCGTGGATTTCAAGGGGTGGATCAATATCCCAAAAGCCGGCGAATACCGTTTTGATCTGGAACCGTCCGGTTACGGTGAAATGGAAATCGACGGTCAAACAGTTTTAGCCAGAGGCGCTCCCCCCAAGGGGTGGACACCCAAGCCCCTTGCGAAAAATCCCGTCGCCCTGGCTGCAGGCCGCCATCCCGTAATCGTGCGTTGGTCCGCGGCCGGAGGCTCTACCTTCAGGTGGCTGTGGACGCCGCCCGGAAAACAACAGTCCGAGGTGGTACCCGCGTGGGTGCTGACACCGGCGGAAGAATGAAGCACCCTGCGGCTCGCCGCAGGGTATCGGATATCATGCCCCAAGAGGGTATAACTGTCCAAGGGTCCCCTTCTCAAAAGGGTTTAATGAATGCGTCCGGCATATTGTTGGCCGCCCTGCTGGGCAATAATGTTTGCAATTATGTATTTCATGCGTTGGCCAGCCACAAACTGGGGCCGGCGGATTACGGCGCTTTGGTCAGTATGCTGGCGCTGCTTACCTTGCTGGCGATTCCCAGCCAAACCATTCAAACCGTAGTGGCGCAACATGTGGCCGTAGAGGAAGCTTGCGGAGCCCGCGGGCATTTGACGGCTTTGATGGCGCGGCTGTTGCGGCAGGTGACTTTGGCCGGCGGCGGCTTTGTAGTGGTGTTGTGCCTGGCTGGGCCGTGGCTGGCCAAGTTTTTTCAATTGCCCTCCGCCGGGCCAATTTGGGCCGTTGGCATCACCACGTTGGTGATGTTTCTTTTGGCCGTGGTGCGCGGCTGGCTTCAAGGAATGCAGAGGTTCGGCGCGTTGGGATTCAATCTGCTGGGGGACGGAGTGCTGCGCCTGGGGTTGGGGGCAAGCATTTTTGCTTTGGGCTGGCGGGTCACCGGGGGTATCCTGACCAGCGCCCTGGCCGGAGGTTTGGCGTTTGTTTTGGCCCTGGCCGCGCTGCCGCGTTTGCAATCAGGCCAAAATGTCCGCCTTGAGAAAAAAGCGTGGACTCCGCTCTACGCCTACGCCGGGCCCGTGGTTTTGAACTTGGCGGCTTTCATGGCCTTGGCCTCCATGGACGTGATGTTGGTGAAGCATTTTTTTCTTGCCCAAGCGGCCGGGTACTACGGTGCCGCTTCCATGGCGGGCAAAGCTTTTTTATTCGTGGGCATGGCCATGGCGCAAGTCCTGTTTCCCAAGGCCAGCGCCACGCATGCCCAGGCGGAAAATCCCTATCCCTTGGTTTGGAAAAGTTTGGGCATTACCGCCGCGGTGTTGGGAATCGGCGCGGCCGCGGCCTGGATGCTGGCGCCTTTGATCATCCGCATGCTGTTCGGCGCGGCGTTTATGAATAACGAAACCTTATTTCTCATGCAGGGGTTTGGCCCGGCCATGACGCCGCTGGCCCTGGTGTATATTTTGTTGCAGTATAATTTAGCCGTGCGCAGCACGCGGTTCGTGTGGCTGCTGCTGGCCGACATTGTGCTGCTCACAATTTCGCTGTGGCTTTGGCATGTTGGCCTGACCCAGGTGCTTTGGGTGGTTGGCATAAACCACAGCCTGCTTTTCATCGGCAGCCTGCTGCTGACGCCGCGCCTCAGCCTAGAACAGAGGCGGGGGTTTGGGGGCGAAGCACCCCAACCAAGATAGGAAGGAACAGCGGACGGTACGTCCGCGTCAGGGAAACCTGTGGTTTCCCTGAAAGCTCCGCGGGGCAGGAGGGTTGGTGCATGAAGACAGCGGCGAAGATTGAGTACTCGGTTGTGATGCCGGCGTATCAAGAGGGCAAGCACCTGGCCGCAAACATCCGCGAAACGATCGCGGTAATGGAAAGCCTGGGGCGGCCCTACGAGATCGTGGTGGTGGATGATTGCAGTCCGGACAATACGGCCGCCGTGCTTAGGGAGCTGCAGCCGCAATGCCCTCAACTGCGTCCGGTTTTTTTGAGCGAGAACCAAGGGAAGGGCCATGCCTTGCGCGCCGGGTTTGGGGAAACGCGGGGACAATGGATTTTTTTCCTGGATGCGGATCTGGATTTGCATCCGCGCCAATTCGCGGCGTTTTTATCCATGCAAAAAGAAACCGGAGCGGATGTGGTGATCGGCTCCAAGCGCCATCCGAAGTCAGTGCTGCATTATCCCTGGCGCCGGCGCTTGATGAGCATGGTGTATTTTTGGCTGGTCAAGGCCATGTTCGGCTTGCCCGTAAAAGACACCCAGACGGGATTAAAATTGTTTAAACGGGAAGTTTTGGCGCAAACCTTCCCTAAAATTTTGGTAAAAAAATACGCGTTCGACCTGGAATTGCTGGTGCTGGCCAATCACTGCCATTACCGGATCGCCGAAGCGCCGGTGGTGGTGGACTACAAAGCCGAGCTCGGGCATATCCGCCCCAAGGATGTATTTAAAATATTTTGGGACACCTTGGCCATATTTTACCGGCTTTACTTTCGCCGCTATTATGACCAACATCCCGGAGCAGGCAAAAATGAGTAACCTTAAACCCGTGGAATTTTTCGTGGCCACGCACATGGCCGATGCCTACGGGCCCCAATGGGTGCTGCGGGACTATTTGCGCGAACGCGGAACCCGGTTTGCCATGGTGACGTGCCCGTTTGATTATGCCAAGATTCCCCGCGCCGAGGTGGAGTGGTACGATCACGGAATATTGGAAGGAAAAATCAACGGGCATTTGAACAATACCCGGGGCGTGGTGAGTTGGGTCCGCGATGCCTGGCTGGTTGCGCGCTCGGGCTGGAAGCTCATGGGCCGGGATAGTGTTTTTATCGGCATCAACAACCTGCATGCCACGGTGGGGATTTTTTTAAAATGGCTGGGCAAAGGCCGCACCGTGGTTTATTACGTGATTGATTACACGCCGCGGCGTTTTGAAAACCCGTTTATCAATTTGGTGTATCAGCGGCTGGCGCGATTCGCGGCCAAGCATGCGGACATGGTGTGGAATTTGTCCGAGCGCATGCGCGTCGTGCACCGGAGATTCGGCGCGCGCGAGGCCACGAGCATCATGGTGCCCATCGGACTGGATACCCGGGAATTTAAAGTCGCGGATGAAGCCGACGTGCAGCGCAACCGCTGGGTGGTGGTCAGCACCCTATTTGAAAGCAAAGGCGTGCAATTGGCCATCGCAGGGTTAACCTATGCCCCGGAGGCCGTGTTGAGCATTGTGGGAACCGGGCCGTACAAAGATGAGCTGGTGGCGCTGGCGGAAAAATTGGGCGTGCTTTCACGGGTAACATTTTTAGGCATGGCCGACCGGAAAGAATTATACGGCTGCCTGGCGCACAGCCGGGTGGCGCTGGCTCCGTATCTCCCGGATCCGGCGAATTATTCCTACTACGCGGATCCGGCCAAGCCCAAGGAGTATCTGGCCTGCGGCGTTCCGACCGTGATCACCCGCGTCCCCTGGATTGCCGAGGCCATTGAGGCCGAGCCCATGGGCCTGGCCATAGAGTATGATGCCAAGCAGTTGGCCGATGCTTGCCGCCGGCTGATGGAAGATGATGTTTTTTGGCGGCATTGCCGCGATAACGCGTTGCACTTCACCCGGGATTTGGGGTGGAACATTATTTTTGACCGGGCGCTGGCTGAACTGGCGCAGCTAAAAATCCACGTAGATAAATTTTGAAGATGAAAGATCCTGGGCAAAAACAAACAACAAGACAATTAGCAGAAAGAATGCCAGGCCCAAGAGCGCGGCTTTAAGATTTTCATTCCACTGGAGTTTGAGCATTCCGCCCCCGGGTTTCCGATAAAATTTTATCCGCCAAGGCTTGCGCCAATTGCTCATTATAGGCCGGCGTCAAATGGCAATGGTCGTAAAAAGCTTGGGACGGATACAAGGCCGACCAATCAACATAGTTTTGATGGGAACGACCTGGCCTTTGAAACGATGCATTGATTTTTTGCATGTTTTTATTGAAAGCATCTTCATTATAAATCTCTTTAATCACATCGGCGTTCTGGGGCGTGAAAAATGCAAGGAACGGTTGTTTTTGCTCCCCCAGCTCCTTCAGCAGCAGCCGGATGGCTTGCAGCGGTGTTTCGTCGCCCTGCATTTCCGTGGTGAAATAATAGGGTTTTATTTTCAATTGGAGCAGAACATCCTTATCTTCCGGTTCACGGATGGACTTGGCCGGGAGCAGTCGACGGAGCCATTGGTTGAAGGCCTCTTCGCGCGAAGGGAAAAAAATGGCGTTCCGCGCGCATTCGGAATAACGGAACAGGAGGCTGCCTTTGCGCAAAACACCGGTGATCCGGTCCGCGGCCGTTGGAATGGTTTTTAGGTCCACCGGCGGATCGGCTGTTTTTTCCAAAAGCCAGGGGCGCGAAATTGCCTGGCCGCTGTTCCAATATTTTTGAGCAAACATCCGGTAATTAAATTCGAAAATGATAAACGCCGGTTTTAAATGTTTGGACACTTGGTAAAGCGCCCAGTAGTCGAGGGGGAGGGCGCCGTCCATGCTGATATCCACCACGGTAAAATCCGGCAACTTGCGGCTTAAAAACGCGGAGATCGTTTGCTCTTGCCAGCGGGGCACCTGATGCGCGTGCATTCCGCTGCCGTAAAGGACGCTGTCGCCGAAAATCAAAACAATGGGTTTGGAACCGCGGGAATACGCCCCGAGCATGTCCAGCAGCACTTCACGCGAGGCGATTTGCCGGTTAAACAGCGAATAAAATCCCGGCTTGGTTTTCGCGCCCCATAACACCAAATCCGTTATAATCAGCAGCAGGAGGCAAACGAAAACAGCTTTTAAAAATAATTTAGTTTCCACGGTTAATCCGGTTTTTTTCATTATCATCCGCAAGCAGCGAGCGCAATTTTTTATCGTCCAGCTCCAAGAGGCTTTCCGGCCGGCTGATTTTCAGGGCTTTGAATTTATCGGCCAAAAAGTTAAACGCATACCATTTCTCGGCCAGATCCCAGCGGGGACCGCCGTATTCATCCCGGGCCGTGAAAACAATGATGTTCATGCGCGCCTCGGGATAATCCGGATGTTTTTGAAACCCGTAAGCATAGGCAATATAAGCCGCATACCGCAGCGCAGTACGGGCATGGAGTTTATCCTTGGGGTCGAATAATTCGCGGTGGGAAAACACATCCCATACCATATATAAATAACCGGGTTTTTTAGAGATAATCAGATTTTCAAGCTGGATAATTTGATCCGGCGCCGGGGGTTCCGGTTTGGTTGTGTTGTAGCTCCGGGCTGAAGTTGGCGTTATCTCCGCAGCCGGAGAGAGCATGGCCGCACCCAGGAGACATCCGAATAATACGATAGCCATCCGAAGCTGTTCTTTTATTGTGCGCAAGGCGCCATCCTAAAAGTTTAAAAGATAAATAAGCACCGTGTAAGCCGCAAGGCTTGTTGTATCGGGTAAAAAAACAGCAGCCAACTGTAACCTACAAAAGCCAAAGTCAAACCCCGGGCCACTATACCCGGAAAATCAAGAAACTTCAACCGAATAGAGCCCCGCGCCTGTTCGCGTTTTAGCCGCTGCTCATAGAAGGAATGCAGCCCCAGCCCCAACCCTTGATAAATTCCCCAAACAATAAAATTCCAGGCCGCGCCGTGCCATAGCCCGCACAAGGCCATGACCAGGGCGAGGTTGAAAATTTTCCGCGCCGGAGGCACGCGCCCTCCGCCCAAGGGGATATACAAATAATCGCGTATCCAGCTGCTTAAGGAAATATGCCAGCGGTTCCAAAAATCCGAAATATTGCGGGCCAGATAGGGGAAGTTGAAATTAACCGGCAGGCGGATGCCCAGCATGCGCGCCAGGCCGATGGCAATATCGCTGTATCCGCTGAAATCAAATAAAATGCGCAGGGAGAGCAAAAGGATCAATAACAGCACTGAATAAAAATTCCAATTGGCTTGCCGCTCCAATAACTGGACCATCAAATATGCATTGTCGGCAATGATTAATTTTTTGGAAAAACCCAGGACCACCTGGCCCAAGCCCAGTAAAAAATCATCCAGTCCGGGCCGGGGCAGGCCTTGGGCAATTTGGGGAACAAATTGCTGAAAACGTTTGATGGGCCCGGAGACGATGGAAGGAAAGAAAATGGAAAACAATGAAAAATGGAAAAAATTCCGCACGGGCTTGTGTCCCTTAATCACGTCGGTCAAATAATGGACAAATTCAAAGGCGAAAAATGAAATGGCCAAAGGCATGGGGCCGAGTTTAAAAAAAGGCTCCAGGGCAGCCAGCCAGGCCGAGGGCAAAAACGACAGGGAACTGAAAAGAAAAAAACGGTATTTATAATAAATGAGTCCGGCCGTGGGAATGGCCAAGGCCAAAACTCCGATGCTTGTGATCCGGGGCTGGTCCGGAGCGCCGGAATTTAAGCGTTGCCGATCGATCACCAGGCTTAAACCATAGGTCAAGACGCCCATAATAATGATGGGAATCACACCGGCGCGCCCGGCAAAATGCGTATGAAATACCGCGCAGGCCAGCAAAAGAAAATAAAAACGAACCCGCGCCCAGGGGATGAGGACGAACAGGGGATAGACAATCAGGATGAACATCAAAAACCACGTGGTGTTAAAAATCATGGCATCCGGCCTGAGGTTATTTTACTCGACTTTAATTTTATGCAAATTTGCCAAAGTCGAGTGAAGTGAGTCATAAATAGTTTTACATTTGTCATTGCGAGCAAAGCGAAGCAATCCCGCTTTTTCGGTGCGTTTAGCGCTTAAACCAGATTGCTTCGTCGCAAAAAACGCTTCTCGCAATGACAATCGAATATAAAGGGGGTGTTAGACTCACTATACTAGTTATTTTATTTTATCTAATAACTGGTTCGCTGTAAAAAATGCCACCAAATCCGCCGTGCGCGCTGAATAATGAAAGTTTTTAAATGAAAATAAAGGGAAAATCGAGGGGTCCAAAAGCCTCGTCATTTCCATAGTATCCTGGAATTCGATGGCATTCTCCGCGCACCAGGGTTTCAGCTTGGCGGCCAGAAAATCCGGCTTGGTCTTTGCTCCCTGCCGGAATTCATATAAAATTTCATTGTTGAAAAGATTAATGGGCAGGGGAATAAGGTTAATGACCAACGGAACGTGGCGCGAAGTTTTCAGGTTATAGGCATCGAGGTGCTCGCGGTATTTTTTCAACTCATCGGCGGCCAGCTTGAAAAATATATTCCGGTTTTCCTCGTCGTAGAGAATGTCCGCCGAGGTGTTGTCGATGGTGGTGATGTCCCGGGCGCCGGGAGAGTATTTGATGAACTTGTCCAATTTTTCAGGGTGCTGCACAATGTAATCCAGCAATTCCCGCCCGAGAGGATGCAGCGAGCGCTTTTTAATGGGGGTTAGGAAAAATTCCGGATCAAAATCATGGTGCTGCAATTCGCCTTGGGCATAGGGCGTCTGCAGGTAGCGCACGGCATCAAAGATAATGTCAAAATAGGTGTAGTTGTACAGCACCAAATCAATTTGCAGTTTTTCGACGGCAAAGAGATTGTAAAAGGCATAAGCGACCGAAGGCGCGGAGTAGAACATGGCGCCGCCCCCGTAAATGACTTCATAGCGCTGGGGGCTGCCTTTGGACAGCGCAATCACATTTAGCCAATATTCAATGCGCTTGGACAGGGAATCCGGCAACTCCAGGTTTTGCTCGCTTTCCACGGGGCGGTCCACAATTACATAATTCAGGGAGTTTCCAAAGAGCAGAATGCGCTTTACGCCCGCCGGTTTTTTCGGCGGATAAAATGTGCCGCGAAAAAATTCCCCCGAGCGGTTTATGCGGATGGATATAATCCGGTGATTGGCTTCGTCGCTGACGAAAATCTGTTCGCTCACCGGATGATACGCCAGGCCATTGGCCGTGTCGAAGAGCCGGTACGATTGCAGGGGATGAGCTGTTTTGGTGACGGACCCCGCCGCCATCTCGGAGGTGACCTGGGGCAGCCAGGCTTGATAGTCCATGGTGTTGGGCTTATCCAGGGTATAAAGATTGACCAACCGCAGGGGCGAGGTTTGACGGTCAAACTCGGCTTGCTTCAGGCTGAAACACACGGTAATGCCGTTGGTTGTGCAGGCCGTGATTTCACTATCCGCCGGCAGGAACAAATCGGGCTGCAAGTCTAAACTTGAGAAATTTTCATTTATGGCGGATAAGTCGGAATTGTTCAGAGGCGCTTTGGATTTTTGCAGCAACCGCCAAAATCCGGGTTTGTTTTTACACGTTAAAATCAAGTCGGGTTTCGTATCAAAAAAACAAAATTGAAATTCCATTTTTTGCAATAAAGAGGATTTAAAGAGCGTTTGCGTGTCCCCGGTTTTAATATCGACCAGGCGCAGGGCCGCATTGCCCGTATCTGCGACCAGCAGTTTGGAGGCGGGGCGCAGGAGCAAGAGCCCCTGGGGATTGTTAAATTGGGCTTCGGAGCCGCGGCCGTCCTTAAACCCGGGCAAGGGATTGCCGCACAGGGTGGAACAGGTGCCGGTGGTAAGATCCAATTTTTTAATCTGATGGTTGCCCGCATCGCTAAAGAAAATGGTTTTGGATTTTTCACCCCAGATCATCTGGGCAGGTGCTTTTATTTTGCAGCTGCCGAAGGCTCCGTCTTGGGCGCCCGGACCGTTTTTTCCGACCAGAGTCGTTACCTGGTTGGCTTGGTCCAAATGAATCATACGGATCGCGGCATTGGTTCCTTCGGCCGCGTATAGGATGTTTTGCTCGTCATCCAGCAAAAGTCCGGCGAGTCCATTGAATTCCGCGCTGCTAAAATCACCGTCCTTATAGCCCGGCGTGCCGTCACCCGCCACCAGGGCAATGGGTAAAGGCAAGGGTGTGTTTGCGAAGAGCGTTCCTGTCCAGGCGAACAGAAACAAGCAGGTGAAAAGGATTTGTTTGGACGTGTTTCGCATAAAGGACCCTCGCTGGTTGGAAGTTTGCACTTTCGCAACAGTAGCATAGTTGTCCGATTTTGGCAAATTGGCTTTTCTGGAAAAAACCGGCCAAAAACAGCTTACCGGTGAACACGTCGGCATTCCCGGGCCGCAACATTCAAGCTTGACTCACGATGTAAATACCGATATTCTTGTGATACTTTTATGCTTTAAGCAAGAAATGGCCGCGACCGTTTCCTGTAACCTAATGACAAGCAACTTAATTAGTTTCTGTTGCGGAAAGATTATTTTATGTTTTTAGAATATTCCCCTCCCCAGGATTTGGTGGGAGGGGATGCAGGGGAGGGGGTAAATGCTTTGTATTCAAAGACTTATCCCCTCACCTTCATCCTCTCCCGCAAGAGACTGTGTCACAACTGTCTCAACGAGAGGAATGAGCATCATATAATATCCCCTCTCCCCGGCGTTAGCTG
>JAGVPM010000063.1 GCA_020052235.1 Candidatus Goldiibacteriota bacterium | reverse complement strand
GTCCTAAACGCAGTACACCTGCAAAAAAACCTCGATTACTCATTGCACGCCTTCCATCAGCACATCCTCCTGCTGGCTTTTGACTACTTATCCCCGGCAATTGTGAGTTTACCCCAAAGTTTCTCTCCCTGCCATATTTTCCTGGTTTTTTAGACAGTTCTTCCCTATCCACAGGCCAGCTATGCTTCCGCTTGGCACGGCCAATCGTCGTAATACGGTTCATACGTCAGCTCTGGCCCTGGTTCTGCCGGTGATCCTCGCGCTTGAGTAGGCTCTGCTTCAGGCCACAGCTTCATATGCCGTAGTATCTTTTCGATTGCTTCTTTTTCCTCTATGAAGCTGATAATTTTCATCTCGCTACCACAGACCGTGCATTTCAACGGGTCCACTTCCCAGATGGTTTTTCTGTCAGTCAGTTATTTTCTGTGCCGCAAAATAAATAAGTGGTTCGACTTGCCCAGCCCGCATGGCTCCGCGGACTCGACTTCCAGCCCGGCAGCGCGGAAACGTTCTTTCCAGCCTGGCATGTCGGCAAAAAATAACCCGTCGCGTTTTTTATTGAAGCCGATGCCCGTGGAGAACACTTCCCCGCTCTGCGTGGCTTTATAAGCCCCGGCGGCTTGCACGGCTTCCCGCACAAACAGAGTTCCGCCCGGGGCCAAATGCGCCGCGCCTTTTTGCAGCATCCGGATTTGCACCTCAGGACGCGAGTAATGCAAAATATCCAACATGATTACGGATTCGGCCAATTCACCGTTCCAGTCCAAAATATCCGCGCACACAAACGACAGGTGGCGCTGGTACCGCTGCGTGGCCCGGGCCACGCCTATTTTCTTTTCATCATCATCCACACCGACCACCGGACGCTCATACCCCATGACCGCGGCCCAATGGCTCATGATGCCGTAGCCGCAGCCCAGATCAAGCACGCGCCCTTGCCGCGAAAGTTGCTTGCCTACCACGGCATACACCGGGTCCAGGCGCAGCTTCCAGGCAATGTAGGTCTCGGCCCGGGGCCCCAGATACAAATACCGTTCTTTCACTTTTTGCCGCACCAGCCACTCAGGGCGCGTCATCCGCCATAAGCGTTCCTTGGTGTCTTGAATCCGCCGGCGCGCTTCCCGGGCCATTTGCGTGGCCGGATCTTCGCCTTTAAACTCCCGCGGATCCATGGGTTCCAGCATGGTAATCACGGAAGCATGATTTCCAATAAACCAGGTATTGTCGGCCGTGCACGAGCGCGTATCCACCAAAGCCACGGGTTGCACCAACGTGTTTGTGTCCACGGCCATTTGAAACGCGCCTTTGTGAAACCGCCGCATGATGCCGTCTTTGGACCGCGACCCTTCGGGATAGATCACCAACGAATGCCCTGCTTCCAGGCACGCTTTGGATTTTTCCATTACCTCCGAGGTGTTGTCCCCGGTGGCCAGCACAAATCCCGCGCCGCGCACCAAGGGGCCCAAGATGGGATGATTCCACACCCAGGGCTTTACCACCGCACGCAATCCTGCCGAAAGCGAGAGCACCAACAGGATATCCACCTGGGCTTCATGATTTCCCACCAGAATGCAGGGTCTGGCAAACCGCTCCTGGTCGCATTGGTAATAGATACGGCGGCCATATGGAAAATAATGCATGATGATGTAGGCACAGATATGCAAATACCAGTGCGCGGTTTTTTTCTGTCCCAAAAGCCGCAATGCCAGCAGCACGGGCAGGATGGCCGCGAGGTAAAAGATAACTGAAAACGCCAGCGAGAGATAAATCAACATTCCGCCCAACACGGTCTTCAACGAACGCGGCGGCACGGCCGGATCTCCGGGCAAAAACAATGCCATGACTCCGGGCACGATTACCAAACTGGCCACCAGAGCCCAGGCAATGGCCAAAACAATCGACAGCCCGGCGGATTGCAGGGCCGGATGTTTGGCAAAGGCCAACAAACCGAATCCTGACAATGTGGTCAAGGCTGCCGTGTAAATGGATCCGTTGGGAAACGGCCGTTGTTGATATTTGGCAAATACGCCTTCCATGCGGAACAAGGCGAAGTCCGTACCCAGGCCGAAGATCAGCGGGACCACGGTAATATTGATCAAATTCACTTGCAACCCCAGCCAGCCCATGGTTCCAAACGTAAACAGCATGGCCGCGCCCAAGGGAGCCAACACAATCAAAACTTGCTCCAGGCGGCCCGTGGATAAAAACACCACTAAAAAAGTTACCAACGTAGCCAGCAAGGCCAAAGGCAACAGATCGTGCTGAATGATGTTTAAAATACTGGTCACCAAACTGTGTTTGTCCACCAGCACGGCACCCGGAACCTCCTGGGCCAAAACCTGTTTGGCGCGTTCCAAGGAAAGCGCTCCGCCTAATTTAATTGGGGTGATCAATACCCGCTGCCCTTTATCATTGCTCAACAACCGGCCTTCCACCAAAGTTTCCAAACCGGCTTTTTTAATTTCTCCAACGGTCAGCGGAGCTCCGGGTGTTTCCAAGGCTTGGTAAAACAACTGAAAAGCCGTGGCCGCAAATCCCTGCCGTTGCCCGGCTGCATCCAGACCTATGCGCAAGCGCCTTCCTCCGGGCCCAAATTCTTTTTCAAATGCCGCCCGGCGGGCCTGTTGAACTTCCGCTGAAGGAATCAAGGTGGCCAAGGTCGTGCCTTCCAAGGCCACGCCCTGCTGTTTCCATGCACGAAACGCGTTGTCCAAATGCTCCGCTTTCAGCAAAAGGTCATTATCATTTTGGCCCTCCAAATAAACGAAACGTCGGCCCATGGGTTCACCGAATGCCTTGGCGAAAACCTTTTCAGCCACCCGGGTTTCCGGGGTTAAAAAATTCAGTGCTTGCGGATCACCCAAAAATTGCAAATGCCGGCATCCAAATATGGAAACCAGGACCAAAGCCGCCAGCCCCAGCATAATAATCCAGGCATGTTTTTTACCAATGCCATCCACCCAGGTTGAAAATTTATCAAAATCCACCCAGGGCCGGCCCGGATGTTCGCGTTTGGGAATGATGTGCGGCAATCCCAGCAAAGCAAAAGCCGCAGTGCCCAGCACGCCGATGGCGGCAAATATGGCCAGCTGGTATTGCCCGGGAAAATGGGTGAACAGCAAAGTCAAAAAGGTTAGTGACGTGGTGAGCGCCCCCAGCACCACCGGCCAACGAATCTGGCGGGCGGCGGCCACGGGATTGTTCGGCGTCCGTTCCACGGCATGCAACAGGTGCAAGCCATAATCATCGGTGACTCCCAACAGGGCCGACGCCAAGGCCAGCACAATGAGGGAATAACTTTTCTGGGTCAAGCCCACAATGGTCAAGGCCACGGAAATTCCCACCAAGGAGGAAATCAAGGGAAACGGCACCAGCCATAAACGGCGCATGGTCACAAAAGTAATTCCCAGCAAGGCAATCAAGGAAGCAATAGAGATCCATGACATGTCAAATTTCATTTGTTGGGAATTATCCTGGTAGGAACGATGGGGCCCGGTGAAGTGAATAGCCAATGCCGGGGCTTTCAACTCCTGTTTGATTTGCGCAACGGCTTTCTCTGCCGCACCAAACATCGCGCCGCTATCCCGGGTATTGGAAGGCGCCATTTTAGGCCATGCAAACATCAACACATGCTTGCCGTCTTCCGAATACAAATGCCCGCCCTGCAAGGTGACTTTTTGATCCGCGAGCCCCTGGAGTTTGCGGAAAACCCACGGGGACAGCTTCAGCGGATCACGCCCAACCTGCGCGGAAAGCCCAAAAGCGAAAGGATTCATGGCTTGTTGCTTTAAATCCGCCAACAACTTATCGGCCTGGTTCAAATTTTCACGCACCTGCGGATAATCCGCCGGGTCCAAAAGAAACGGAAGATGCGCCGTAATGAGTTCCCACAATTCCGCGCCGTCTTCCATGGAAAATCCGGAAGTGATTTTTTTAAAATATTGGGTTTGCGGCAACAAAGCGGACAAACGTTCCGCGGCTTCAGCTGCCGTCATGCCCGGCTGGGCGCAGCGGGAGGCATCCACGTCCAGCAGCACGGGCTCATTGCCGGTGACGGCTCCAAGCCAGGAGCGGACCGCGGTCAGTTCCCGGGTGCCGCTGGGAAGATCTTTTAAAAGATCTTCCTGCCATTGCACATGGAACAACGACCAAGCGGCGGAGGCCAACAATCCCAACAACACAACAATGGTGGTCCAACGCGGCCAATTCAACTTCAACAGACACCTCAAATGGTTCGCATGTTCACTTCGACAAGCTCAGTGACCATGCGCGAATCAATCAAAAACCAATCATTGAATCGTTTGCTAACCAGGTTGCTGAGCCTGTCGAAGCAACCGAAGCACAATCGAAACGACCTATGAATTACCGTTCAGGAGGAGGTTCTTTTCATTTTTGGTTTGAAGACCGACAACGCGATATAACCGGCGATGCCGCACGCGCTGCCCATAATCAACGCCAATACCGCGCTGCCGATAAAAAATTCCCACGTCCGGGCCTTGGCCATTTCCAAATTAAATCCTTGCCAATTTAAGATCCAATCCCATTTCCCGTTCAGGATAAAATGGCCTAATACGGTGGCTGAATATACAATAAAAGGGATTACCGGGGGTAGCGAAATATTGGAGGCCAGCAAGACCAGCAGCGTATTCATATGCAGGCGTTGCGCCAGGTAGGCGGCCACCAGCATTTGAAATCCCCAGATGGGAAAAATTCCCATGAAGACCCCAAACCCTATGGCCGCGGCAATTTCCAAATTGTTTTGTTCCGGATTCCAAACATAGCGGTCCCACGCCAGGCGCAAACGCTCTTTCCATGACGAGGGCCAATCAATTTTAGTTTCCGGCACCAACCGTTTGATGGGCCAGGGCCAAATCCGGCGGCACACCAAAAAGGCATTGACGCATGAATTGAGAAAAAAATCCGTAAACGGCCGGAAATGCGAGGCGGGTTTGGCAACATAGGATATGGAAATCGGCACTTCTTTGACCTGCACGCCGCCCCAGGCCAAGCGTACCAGCACTTCGGTTTCCCAGCCGTAGCGGTGGCTGCGCGGATGCAGGGCATTGACCAAGGCAACCGGATACACGCGGAAACCGCTTTGGGCATCGCGTACCTTCAGCCCGGTTTCCATCCAAATCCAAAAATTGGAAAACGCCCGCCCGAACCTAGAACGCGCGGGAGCGCCTTCCTGCCCATATTCGCGGCTGCCGATCACCAGGCTCCCGGTTCCGGCCGCCAGTGCTTCCAGCAGGCGCGGCGCATCCGCGGGGTCATGCTGGCCGTCCGCATCCAGGGTAATAACCGTATCGAATCCGAGTTCGCCGGCTTTGGCCATGCCGGCGGCCAAGGCAACGCCTTTGCCCCGATTCCGCGGCCAACACACCAAAATGATATTTTTTACGGTTTTCAAATACTGCGGAGTTTCATCGGTTGACCCGTCGTCCACCACCATGACGGGCCAGGGCAATGCCAAGGCCCGCTTTAACAGGGAGGGTAAAAATGCCGCATGATTGTAGGTGGGTATGATCACACCAATGCGCCGGGAAAATGACTTCATGCTATGACCAGCCCCCG
Organism: Candidatus Goldiibacteriota bacterium; assembly: GCA_020052235.1. Classification (GTDB taxonomy): domain Bacteria; phylum Oederibacteriota; class JAAXVQ01; order JAAXVQ01; family JAAXVQ01; genus JAAXVQ01. Next base: position 10,176 of record JAGVPM010000063.1, on the reverse strand, counting down.
GAAGACAAAACCGTCATTGGACGGACTGCCGCCGGTCTATAAACGTGCGGCGCTTGCGGTATTCGCCTTCGGTCTGCAAGATGTTGATTTCATCACCGGAAACAATACGGATGTCCGGCGCGATTTTTATTTCCGCACGCACCCGCTCCCGGATACGTTCGGCAATCCGGGGTTGATCCGTGTCCAACAGCAGTATCAACTTATCTGAAAGGGCGTCTTCGCTTTCAATGATTAAAACATGCGCCCTGACTTCAGGCTCGGATTGGACGATTTCATGAATAATTGCCGGAAAAACCGTGGTGCCTTTAACCTTGAGCATTTGACCGCGCCGCCCCAGTATGGGGCCTAAACGAAGGGTGGAACGGCCGCAGGCACAGGGCTCGGTACGTACAAAGGAATAATCGCCGGTCCGGTAACGCAACAAGGGCATGCCCGTAATGCCGAACGGTGTTACGCACACTTCCCCGGTTTGTCCCGCGGGCACCGGACGCCCCTGTTCATCCACAATTTCCACATGCATAAGCTCCGGATGCAAATGCCCGCCGCAGCCTTGTTCGCATTCCCCAAAGGTCGTGGACATCTCGGTGCCGGCGTAGGTTGAAAATACCTGTGCATCCCAGGCCCGGGAAATGGTCTGGCCCAGCGCATTAAGTGAAAAATCCGCCTGGCGCACGGGCTCGCCGATGCAAATCAGTTTGCGCACGGTCCCGCGCCGCAGGGAAACACCCGTCTCCTCGGCATACATGGCAACGCGTTTCAAAAACGAAGGTACGGACACTATTGCCGTCACGCCGGTTTTATCCAAAAATTTCAAAAGAAAAGCCGGGGAAATCGGTCCCACGCGCAACACGGCGGCGCCCAGGCGGCGCAATCCCATATAATAAGCCATGCCGGCCATGAAACACCGGTCCAGGGTTACAGCCAAAGCCACCACATCTTTATTCGTGATCCCGGTTAAGCAAAATGAAAGTTGTTCATTGTAGGCCAAGCGGGCCAAATCATCTTCGGATAGTTTAAAAAAAATCGGCGCGCCGTTTGTGCCCGAAGTGGTCATGATATCCGCCACTTCTTCGGGACGAATGCATAAAAAGCGGTCACCTGCGCGCGACATATCCTCCTTGGAGGTGGTGGGTAAATGCCGCAGATCTTCCAGTGTTTTAATATCCGCCGGGGATACGCCTTCGCGTTCCATCAAATCGCGGTAAAAAGGCGAACGGGTATATATATAATGTATGGTCTTGCGCAATTGCCGGGTCTGTAAAATGGCAATTTCTTCTGCGGAAAACATTTCGGAATTGGACATAAAAAATGAACACCCTGCCCTTCTCGCCCCTGCTGCATTGGCCGCGCCCGTGCGAAGCGCGCGTTCATGACCGCATTGCCGTAAGTGTTTTTCCCTCCGGGCCTGCGGGTATTGGAATTGCGTTCATTTTAGGACCATCGGGACAGACCTGTCAATGTTCTTTACAAAGGAACACCGGGGAAGATTTGCGGAAACGTCATGTTTCCCAAGTAATCATCCAGCGCCAAACATGGGGATTTGATGCGTCATGGGTCACTTGGACATTCTTGACGCCGGTTAATTCAACCACGCGGGTTAAAAAACCGCAAATGTACTCATGCTGCACGTGAGACAAGCTTTCAAGTCCGGTTGCCGTTAAAATGCAGGATGTCTCTTTCAGATCTTCAACACCGGCATCGCCGGCATCGTACAGCGTCTTGTAAATTTGCGACGCGCGTTTGACCACAAACCCCACCGAGGGAATGCGTAAAAAAATCTTATAAATACCGGTAAAATGCCGTTGCGCCACTTCCGCCCCCAAACGCCGCAGGGCTTGTTTATCTTCCGGGTACAGCAGCCGGGCGGCGGCCTCAAACACTTCGGTTTCAACGGCAAACTCGATCCAACTGTTCATGCTGCCGTCATCAAACATTTCCCGAACCTGCGGCGAGCGCGCCTGCATAAACGCCTGCCAATCCAAATTGCTTTTTTCCTGAATTATTTTTTTTATGGCAAACATATCACTGGCTTTAACTTTGGTCATGGATGTTGTCCCCTTTGTGTGATGGGCCTGCGCCGTGCCGTGCGGTTTCTTCTCCGGGATGGGCAAACTCTTTCATGGAACGGATAATGGTGGAAATCCGCTCAAAGCAATCCAAGGACTGCTTAAGCGCCTTGGGAATTTCCGTGCGCAAATAAGCCACATCCTCCTCATCCGCCGCCGCGGTCAATTCCTTGATCCGGGATTCGGTAACGGGTGATATTTTGGCTTCATTTAAAAAACGGGTAAACGTTTCCAACAATTCGGTGAGATCGGAAAGCGCATCTTTAAAAAACACCGGATTGGGGATGGTTTCTAAAATCATTTGTATCGAGCTTAAACACTGCGCCCTATTCCGTTCCGCTTCTTTCCGTTCAGTGATATCCCGTACCGTGGCCTGAACCACCTTTTCGCCGTTGAATTCGTAAGCTGAAAACACCACTTCCGCTAAAAAGTTTTCACCATTCTGCCGTTTATGCATCCATTCAAATCTCTGCGTGCCGGTTTGAATCGCCGCCTGAATCCGCGCATTGACCGCGGCCAGCGACGGCTGGCCGCCGGGTTGAAATTCGGGTGATACGTCCGCGGGATGGCTGTTGATAAAACGATTTTTATCTTTAAGCCCGAATAATTCCAGCGTGCGCTGATTGCAGTCAAAAAAACCTTTTTCGGTTAAAAGCATGATGGCATCATTGGATTCCTCATAAACAGCCTTAAAACGCCGTTCGATTTCCTGTTCATTGTCCTGCCGTTTTTTTTGTTCGGTCATGTCCGTAGTGACAATGTACACGCGTTCATGTTTTTCACCGCGCATGAATGAATGCCGGTTCTGAATAAACCGGCGTTCTCCGTTTTTACCCGCGATCCAGCATTCGAGTTTCAGATCGGTCTTATCCCGCGTTTGCACATCCTGTTTGTATTGTTCCACCCGGTCCAATTCCTCCGGGCCTAAAAATGCCAAGCCGGGCATGACCAGAAGCTCCTCGCGCGGATATCCAAAAATATCGCAAGCCCGTTCATTTACAAAAACCACCCGGTTGTTCTCAAGCACGGTGATCCCATCCTGAATGTTTTCCGCCATTTCCCGGAACCGTTCCTCACTCTGGCGCAAAAATTCCTGGGTAATTTTCCGGGCCGTATTATCCCGCAATATACCCACCACATTCCGCACGGGCTTGCCCGGATCGGACATGGGATTTAAAATCCCGTCCCAAATAATCCGCCGCCCGTCGGGGCGGATATATTCATGTTCCAACTGCACCCGCTCCCCGGCCAAAGCGCGTTCCAGCAAACCGCGAATTTCACGTTTGTTTTTTTCCGGCCAAAAATCCGCGAAGGAGCTTCCCGGACGCAGGGTCTCCAACCCAAAAGCCCGGAGCCCATTTTGATTGATGGTTGTCACTTTCCCGTATTGATCCAACAAAAACACGCAATTGGGCGACCCCTCCACCAGGCTGCGGTATTTTAATTCCGAGGAAGCAATCATGTCGGATGCATGCTGCAGCCTTTGATGAATCAGGCTGTACATAAGCAGGATAAAAACCAACAGCAGCGTGATGCCGATGGGCCATAGCCGGGACCGGGCGATCAAACCGATCCAGGTCGAGGCCTGAATGTCCATGCCCAACACACCCAACGTCCGCGCAGACTCGGAAGTAATGGGTATAAACGCTGAAATATGTTTTCCCCACCGGTCCGTATAGGGCCCCACAATGGCCGCTTTTCGCAGCTTAAACACCGGAAAAAGTTCCGCCGGCGCATCATCAACCTCCGTGCCGGGATCTTCATGCCCGAACGTATCCTCGGGCTCCGAATCAACCGCCAAGATGATCTTCCCTTTACGCTGGTTTAAAATATAAATCCGCTCGGCGTCATCGCTGATTTTTTGAATATCCCATAAATTTTTCCGCAAAATTTGATAATCGGATTTCCCAACATCCGCCAGAGTATTGGAAAGGTGTAAAACACATTGGGAATTTATGGACACCATGGCGGTTTTAGCGCGTTGCAGGATATCGAAGCGTTCTTCGGCATTTCGCTGCCTTCCGGCCCAATCCGTTGCCACCCAGCCGGCGATCAACATGCCTAATATACTGATCGACAGCCAATGCTGAACCTTGCCGGAAAAAGCCACACCCCAACTTCTGCTTTTTTCGCGCTGTATTTGATTAAATGCCAGTTCTAAAAAAAGCGCCCAGCCAAAAATCGCCAGGCAGCGCAAGGCGTTGATTCCCGCATCCAATGCGGCCTGCTGGAAATAGGCCAGGGTCATGGCGCTGGTGAAGGCTTCTATTTCCGGCACTAAAAAACCCCATAGGACCAACAACGCACCGCTCGCCGCCGCTACGACCCCCAAACGCATTTTCAAGCTGTCGGATTGACGGCGGCGGTATTCCCATAAAACCCACACCACGCCCGCAAACGCAGGAATTCCCACAAAAAAGTGCAAATACATATGCACTTTCGCAAGTCCCTGCAATGCCCCCAGACATAAAACCGCAAACATCAGGGCGTAGACCCAACTATTAACTTTGTACAATCCCAATCCCGGCATGCTGCGGCGGGCGAATTCAAACAGCGCCAGGAAGGACATCATTTCCAAAATAATCCCGGCATAATTCAGCCATAGTTCATTGGGAAGACCGGCTGAAAAAATTTGCTGCCACTCCCTCAACCCGGCCACGATCCCGAAAAACCCCAGCCAAATCCACGCCAAATCGCCTTGTTTTTCACGATGAAAAAACCACGCGGCCACGGCCAGGGAAATACAGGCAACCCCGGTGAGAAAATGAATATAATCAATTTGATTGGAAAACCAATAAATGATGCCCATGGACCAGCCTTCCGTCCTGTTGGATCCCACTCCGCTAGTTACGGCATGAAACTCATCTTATTAAAAACCATTCACCGCAGAGACGCAGAGTTCGCAAAGAAACCTGTTGAAAAAAACAGCTTAATTTCAAAAAAATCTCTGCGTGCTCTGCGTCTCTGCGGTGAAATTATTCCGTTAATGAAATCATTCTCGGAGACACGCCTTTCTTGGTTTTGAATAAAAATTCCCCGGTTTTATTCCTAAGTATCACTTCAGAACCCCGGACTTCTACGGACAAAGATGCTTCCGGTTCACGCGCATGGATAACATTGGCCAGAGTCAGGGCTTTTTCCAGCCCGTCTCCGCGTTGATAATTAACTACTTCGTCCGGCGTGGACAATCCCTGATCATCATAAATGGACTCTTCGGCCCACGCTGCCAACTCTTGCTGTACCTCGGATATAGTTTTTTCCTTAAAATAATTTAAACTAACCGGATTTCGCTCCAAACATGCTTTTAAAAACGCCGGCCAACCCGCTTCACCCATGCGGCGTCCGGCGTAAAAAGCCAAATCCGCTACTGTATGCTCCGAACGCCGGGATTGAAGATAGCCGATGATCTGCTCCCGCGGCCAACCCGCCGGTAATTTTAATTCCGGCCCAGGCTTAAACTGCTTTTCCCCGGATGGTAATTGCGGCTGCGTGCACACAAAGCCGTGCAATTTTAAACACAATTCATCCACATTGGGCACATGGGTCAATAACTGTTTAAATTTATCCTGCGCTTCCCGGGAACAGCATGCCAAATTCAGGCCGTTTAATGTTTTCTCCAAGACATTCAGCACTTGCAGATCCGCATACGGTTGCAGGGCGAATTCGTCCAGGTCAACTTCCTCCAGCAATTTTTGCCGCGAAGCATCTCCCACCCGGTTTTTACTGGCGTGTTCATATTCAAATAATTTTTCCACTGTCAGATAATACGCGTGCCCTTCATGAACATACTCGATTTGAAAATACTTGCGAAACTCGCTGCAGGAGCGTAAAAAATTGCTGAAAATTTCAAAATTAATCCGGGTGGTTAAAAAACGGCGCAAGTGTTCCGTAAAGCGCCGGTATTGTTCCTGATCTATGGTCGCCTCCGGATACTCGATGTGCGTGTATCCGGAAAGGTGCGCTACCATGGTTACGCGTTCATGTTCCAAAGCCCGCCGCGCCTTGTCCGAAAGCGTAGTCCCGTTGAACCACATGCTCTTGGTCACCAAACGGCGGTTGTTGGTAATTGCTCCTTCACCCAGCAGCACAAAATTTTGCGAATGCAGCGGGGTGGCCATGAGGAAAATGTCTTCCAAGGGAATTCCTAAAACCACATACATGGCCGCAGCGTACAAGGCCGACAACGACACGCATTCACCGGCGCCTTGACTGTGCCCCGGTTTATGGCGAAACGCATCCATGGCTTCCACGGTCTCGGTTTTCCAATAAGGAATAACCTCGCCGCCGTATTTGTCCAGACCGAAATGACGGCGGATGTCCATGTCAAAATAATATTTATCCCCCTCGTATCCGAAAAGGGCGTTGGAACGGGCCAGGGTCTCGGCGCTGATAAATCCCTGAAACCGCGCCAATTCTTTGGCTTTGGTGGTCAATCCCCAGGTATCCAAATCCAAATTAAAACTGTAATGGTCCATCACATATTGTTTCAGGCGCTGAAGCCTGCGGTTCGGCGTCATGGCCGCCAATCCTTTAAACCAGGAATCTGATTTCCAGGACCAAATTCTCGGGGACATGATGTTGGCCAGCACCAGTGCATAAAGTAATTCCGGGAAAATAAAAATTTCCATATCCGAAAGGGTAAATGCGGATGAATACTTTTCCAGCGTTTGAGAATCCACGCCAAGCTCCTTTGAACCTTTTTCGAGTTACTGCTTTCACCGCAGAGACGCAGAGTTCGCGGAGTAACCCATTAAGCAAAACAGCTTTCATTTTCCGGAGATTTCTCTGCGTCCTCGGCGTCTCTGCGGTGAAAGCATTGCTTAATTTTAACACGCCTGCACTGTCACCAGGTTTGCATCCTGCACCATAAGGTGAGTATGGATTCCAAGCGGGCCTGAAATTCCCGGATGCGTTTGGACAACGGCGTTCCGTCCGGTTTGACCCACAGCCAACTTGAAAATTCCATGCTGATCCACGGAATACCGTCTTTGGGATGATGCGCATGCAAAAATGCATCGGCCGAGAGCCCGCGGTTGAGAAAAACTCCGCCCGGCCAATCGGCCAAGCGGGCAGCGGCCAGATCGCGTAAATCGCGCACGAGTTCTTCCGGGCAGGTCAGGGGCTGCCTGCCGCGCGCTTCACCAAATTCGTCCCCGTTGTTATGCAAAACCAGTTTTCCGGCCTGGTCATCCCCGCTTCCTTCATCCAAGGGCAACGGGCTCAGGGTGCAAAAAATTCCGCAACGTACGGCTGATTTCTTGGCCCAACTCGAAATCCGCAGATGTGCCGCATGTTGATATCGGTCGGCCCTGGAGGAATACAATGATTTGGAAGCTCCAGGAGGATGATTTAAATCCGCCCGTTCCAAAGGCGCGTAAGGAAGAAAAAAATGTTGAACCCGGTCTTGCAGGGAAAACAAGGCACGGATGGGCAGCCGGACTCCTTGCGGTTCCAAGGAAGAATATAACGGAGGTGCCACCAAAATCAGGGGTAACTGAGATTGGAGCATACTATTCGGATTTACTTTTCAGACCCTCACCCAAGCCGCGAAAAAATCCCGCCATGGCCCGGCCTGCGTGTTTAACCCAATTGGCCACACTCCGCCCGGCGCTTTCCGCATGCGCTTCGGTCTTATCTCCGGCGGTTTGCAATGCTTCCCCGGTCTTGTGCGCAGCTTGTTTCACTGCTTTCTCGGTTTTTTGACCCACGGCCTCGGCGCCTTGCCCTGCTTTTTCCAGGGCCGCGCCCGCTTTTTGCCCGCCTTTCTCCAAGGCCTGCCCTGCTTTATGAAAAACCGAGTCGGATTTCTCCTTGCCTTCACCGGCATAGGCCTGCGTGCCCAACAGTGAAACCCCCAGGACCATTACACTCAGCCATTGAAATTTCATGGACCGCCTCCTTAATGCTTTATCCGGCATAATACAAAACCGCCGAAAACCAGTTCAAGCCCGGCTTTGTAGCCTTAAAAAGTCCCGCATTGAGTCTAACACAGATTTAGGGGGCGAGTAAAGTCCGGGCTGAATGCCCTGGTTGAAGGTATGACCGAAGCTGTTTATTTCCAGCGGGTGTGCCAGCGCCAAGCCTGGGGATTTTCATCATGGAGTGTTATTTGGATATCCTCGACGCCAATAATTTCTAAAATAACGGCTAAATGACCACAGGTTAGCTCGCGCATGCTCCGGGGGAGGCTTGGAAAATCTTTCACAATTAAATCACAGCTGGTCTTGGTTAAATTTTCAATCACGGCCTCGCCGGTATCATAATATTTATGCCAGATCGAGGGCGCATGACTAACGACGAAACCAACCGTGGGGATCTTCAAAAAAAACCGGTACACACTGTTAAACGTAATGCCGGCCACGGCCCGCCCCAATTGCACCAAAGCATCCTGGGTGTTGGGGAAAAGTACACGGGCGGCGATTTCATATAGTTCGGTCTGTTGTTCAACCGAAGACCAAGTGGCGTGCATAACGGTTTGATAATATTTTTTCAGCTCCGGTGACAATTGCGCCAGGAACTCGCCCTCCGCCGTTTGACCGCGGCCCTGGAAAATCTTCCGCAAAGAAACCACATCCGTGCCTTTGGTATTGGGCATACGTTTTTTCCGCCTCCACCCACGGCTTGCTAAGTTCTCAACTTTTCCCTGCAGCCGTATTACAAAGAAAGTCTCGGTATTTCGGACTTAAACCTATATGGGGAAACGCAATGGCTTTAAAGCTTCCGCTCCCGGGCCAACTCGGCGATCAGCGCCAGAGCCGACAAGCCGGCCAAAACACTGGTCTTGGGATTATCTTCCGAAGGAAAATTCTCCGTGGTCGTGGTTAACGTGCCAAAAGTGCCGCGAGCGGAGATAGTATGCGCGTTGCGCTTGGCCGCAGGATCGGCGATGATTTGCACGCGGGTTTTATCAGGCCCCAGCCCGGCCAGCGATACGGCCGCGGCGACATTGATGTTTTGAGGAAAAGCCTTTACGGCCTGACGCGCGCTGCCGGAAAAAATCACCTTCGGCCTGGTCAAACCCAACGGATCGATTTTTCTTTTTAGAAAATATGAAGCTCCGACAAATCCGAAAACGGGCTTGCGCGTGGTAAGCGTAACCTGCTTCAATCCGCCCAAAACCGCAGCCGCACGCAGCCCGTCCAATCCCGCAACCGCTCCCGACGGGTGGTACAAACCGCACCCCGCTTTGGCAAAACGCGCAAACCAATCCGTGGTATCAATCAGCGCGCCCACGGAGAGCACGAGTAAATCCTTTTTATATTTTAAAACCGTCTTGGCCACCTCGGGCACGGCCGCCATGCTGGCGGTTTCTATCAATAAATCACAAGCTTGAGCCAGGGCGTCCAATGAATACACTTTAGGCCTCGGCTTCAAACCGGAGGCCAAAGCCGTTGCTTTGTCCTGATCCCGGTCGCAAAGCCCAATCAAACAAGCCGCATTTATTTTTTTTCCAGCCAACGCGGCCGCCAACTGCCGCCCAATGGCTCCGCACCCTACTATCCCTATATTCAACATAATCAACCACTCCCTAAGCATAATTGAGTTGGATTATTGTATCCAAGGTGAATAACTTTGGCAAGCGTCCAAATTACACCAATTGCAGCATGGCATCCAGGGCGCGCACGGCGCGTTGGCGGATGGGCTCGGTAATTTCAATGGCATGGCGCCCGAATTCCAGCGCATCGGCCACGTGGGACAAGGTGGTCATTTTCATGGTGCGGCACACCATTTTTTCGGATAAGGGATAAAATCGTTTGGCGGGATTTTCCGTTTGCAGACGATGCAAAAGGCCAACTTCTGTGCCAACAATATACTCGATGCCTTGATCTGATTTCACGAATTTCAACATGCCGGACGTGGATAAAACCGCTTGGGCGCGCGCGCAAACTTCAGGGCGGCACTCGGGATGCGCGATAAAGGCCGCATCGGGATGTTGTTTTTGCGCGGCGTCCACATCCGCCAGTGTCATATTATTGTGCGTGCAGCAGCTTCCGGCCCAGGGAATAATTCTTTTGGACGTATGCCGCGCCACCCAATCGGCCAAATTTTTATCCGGCACGAAAATAATCTCGTCCTGTGATAGTGCGTTTACCACCTGTATGGCATTTGC
>JAGVPM010000062.1 GCA_020052235.1 Candidatus Goldiibacteriota bacterium | reverse complement strand
CTATCGCTCCTCGCAATGACGTGTTTAAAGGGTTTTCGGTCATTGCGAGCGACCGAAGGGAGCGCGGCAATCCCGTTTTTGACGTTGTGACACAGTCTCGCAAGGGGAGAGGAATTTCAAAAATAAAAAAAACCTTTCCGCGACATGAACTATTTAAACAAGGGCGAACACGGTGGTTCGCCCCTACGCTAATTCTACGCTAATTCGCCTAACATCTCGTGAATGGGCGCGCCGGCGGGCACCATGGGGAACACGTTTTCTTCCGGTTCCACGATGCAATCCACCAGCACCGGGCCTTCCACGGCAAACGCTTTTTTTATAGTCGCGCTCAATTGCGTTGGATCCGATACGCGCAATCCGGTCGCGCCAAAGGCTTCGGCCAATTTCACAAAATCCACGGAATCCTTGATGATGGTCGAGGAATACCGCTTGCCGTGGAAGAGCTCCTGCCACTGGCGGACCATGCCCAGAAAACCATTGTTCAGCAAAATAATTTTCACCGGCAGTTTGTTCACCACGGCCGTGGCCAATTCCTGCATGTTCATCTGAAAGCTGCCGTCGCCGGTAACCACCGCCACTGGTTTGCCCGGCAATCCCATTTGAGCGCCAATGGCCGCCGGGAACCCATAACCCATGGTGCCCAATCCGCCGGAGGTAGCCAATTGGCGGGGGCGGTCAAATTTGTAAAATTGCGCGGTCCACATTTGATGCTGGCCCACGTCCGTGGCCACGAATAAATCCGAGCCGCCCTGACGGTACAATTCTTCGATCACAGCCTGAGGCTTGATTTTTGCGGATTTGCGGTCATAGGTCAGCGGGTATTTCTGCAGCCATTCGTTGAGCTGCCCCCACCACTCATCGCAGGTGCGCGGCTTTAATTCTTTAATAAGCCCCTGAAGCGCCAGCTTGGCATCCGCCACCACCGGCACGTCCACGGACACAATCTTCGAGATGCTGGCCGGATCCACGTCAATGTGGATGATCTTGGCCTCTGGCGCAAAGTGGTCCACCCGTCCGGTCACACGGTCGTCAAACCGCGCACCGACGGCAATAATGACGTCCGATCCCTGCACCGCGTAATTGGCAGTGCGCGTGCCATGCATGCCCAGCATGCCGACAAACTGCTTGTGCGTGCCGGGGAACGCACCCAGCCCCATAAGCGTCAGGGTCACCGGGGCATTGATCTTCTCGGCCAAGGCTTTCAATTCTTCAGAGGCATTGGATAAAATCACTCCACCACCGGCATAAATTAAGGGGCGTTTGGCTTCGGCAATAATGGCTGCGGCCTTTTTCAACTGGTTCGCATGCGGTTCCATGTTCGGATGATAGCTGCGCATCTCCACTTTGCCGCGGTACACGGGCACGCATTTGGCCGTGGTAATATCCTTGGGCAAATCCACCAGCACCGGACCAGGACGCCCCGTGGTCGCGATATAAAACGCTTCTTCAATGGTCGGCGCAATGTCCGCCACATTTTTCACCAAATAGTTATGCTTGGTGATGGGGCGCGTAATGCCCGTGATGTCGGCTTCCTGAAACGCATCATTGCCAATGAGCGGCGTAGCCACCTGGCCCGTGAAGACCACCATGGGAATGGAATCCATGTAAGCCGTCGCCACACCCGTGACCAGATTGGTCGCACCCGGACCGGACGTGGCCAAACACACGCCGGGCTTGCCCGTGGCGCGGCTGTACCCGTCGGCCATATGCGCGGCGCCCTGTTCATGCCGCGGCAAGATCACTTTCAAGTCCGCGGAAAACAAAGCATCGAAAATCGGCAGCAATACGCCCCCGGGATATCCGAATAAAACCTCGACACCCTGACGCTTCAAGCTGTCGACAAAAATCTGTGCGCCGCTGATTTCTTGACTCATGCCTTCCTCCGAAAACAATCATTACGCGTAGGGTCCAGGCATGCCTGGACCCTACAAAAAATTTATTCCAACACCGCACCCGTGCTCCCCGACGTCACCAACCGCGCATAGCGCCCCAACACACCCTTGTATGGTTTGATGGGTTTGACTTTAACGGCTGCCATGCGTTTCTGCAATTCTTCATCCGAAACCAACAAGTTGATTTTCAAATTGGGAATGTCGATTTCAATCTTATCACCCTCGCGCACGGCCAGGATGGGACCACCGGCAGCCGCTTCCGGTGAAACGTGCCCGATCGCAGCACCTTGTGTGCCGCCTGAAAACCTGCCATCGGTGATCAGGGCCACATCCTTGGATAATCCCATGCCCACAATGGCCGAGGTCGGAGAAAGCATTTCGCGCATGCCCGGGCCGCCCTTGGGGCCTTCATAACGGATCACCACCACGTCGCCCCTCTTGATCTTATTGCCCATGATGGCCTTGAATGCAGTATCCTCGCTGTCGAACACACGCGCCCGGCAAGTCCGGTGCATCATCTCCGGCGCCACGGCCGACTGCTTCACCACGCCGCCTTCCGGGGCAATGTTGCCGCGCAGAATGGCCAATCCGCCCTGCTTGTGATACGGGTTGTCCAAGGGACGAATCACGTTCGTGTCGCGTACTTCCGCATATTTTAAATTCTCCGCCAGTGTCGCACCGGTCACGGTCGGCACTTGGGTGGCAACCAGTTTTTTCGCAGCCAACACTTTCATCACGGCCTGCACGCCGCCGGCACGGTTCACGTCGGACATGAAGTGATCGCCGCCGGGACTCACGCTGCATAGGTGCGGTGTCTTCTTGGACATACGGTTGAATTCTTCCAAATCCAGTTTGATGCCCGCATCATGCGCAATGGCCGGCAAGTGCAGCACCGTATTGGTCGAACCGCCCATGGCCACATCCACGGCAATGGCATTGCGGAACGAAGCCAGGGTAAATAGCTTCGACGGAGTCAATTGTTTGCGGACAGCTTCCACGGCCTTAATCCCGGCCAATTTCGCCAAGCGTATACGTTCCGAGTACACGGCCGGAATGGTGCCATTGCCCGGCAACGCAATTCCCAGTGCTTCGGCCATGCAATTCATGGTATTGGCCGTGAACAGCCCGGCACAGGAACCGCAGGTCGGGCAGGAGGAATCTTCGATCTCGCAGAATAATTTTTCCGAAATTTTTCCCGACTGGGCCGAAGCCATGTGTTCAAACGGCCCCTTGATCAAATCCAAGTTTTTTCCGCGATTGTCGCCTGGGAGCATGGGGCCGCCGGAAATGAGCACTGCCGGGATGTTTAACCGGGCCGCGGCCATCATCATGCCGGGAATGACTTTATCGCAATTGGGGATCAACACCAGCCCGTCAAAAGGTGTGGCCATGGCCACGGCTTCCACGGAATCGGCGATGATTTCACGCGTGACCAGCGAATATTTCATGCCCTCGTGGTTCATGGCAATGCCGTCGCACACTCCAATGGTGTTAAACTCCATTGGAGTGCCGCCGGCCATGTAAATCCCGGCCTTGACTGCTTCGGCAATGCGGTTTAAATGCATATGCCCGGGTATAATTTCATTAAACGAATTGGCTATTCCGATAATGGGACGTTCCAACTCGGCATTGGTGTATCCCAATGCCTTAAACAACGAACGATGGGGCGATTTGGCAACTCCTTTTTTCATCACATCACTGCGCATGGAAAACCTCGCTTTCTACCAGGGAAGAAACCTTAGTCAAAGAAAATTAGTGTGTATAATAAGGCACATTCTGTAAAAGTCAACCGATATTTCAAGGCCCGGGGGATGGGTCTTTACCGTCCGCGGATTTGGGCCAAAGTTACCAAATTTTCGTTGGTTTTACGGAGTTTTCGCGAAAGGATGTTAAGCAGGTTCACCGTGACTTTAAACGCCAGGCCCGGATCACTCTCACCCAGGTTCATGAAATCATTACGGAACATGGACAAGGTCCGGGTATCTTCCATGGCCACCACCGAAGCGGAAAACGGATACCCGTCCAACAGGGACATTTCACCAAATACCGCGCCTTGCAATAAACTGGCCAAAGGTTTTTCCTCGCCACCCGAGGCGCGCTTGCGCACTTCCACTTTGCCTTCCAAGATAATGTGCAACATGCCCCCGGGCGCGCCTTCGCGCACAATGGTGGCATTGGGGGCATAGGCGGTTTCTTTGGATAATTGAAAAATGCGTTCCAATTCCTTATCTTTTAAGCCCTCGAATAATTCAACGGAACGAATCATTTCCAAATCCATGACAACACCTCGCTTGGTACGATTCTTCTGGCACTTCAGTTGTTTTTTAAAATTATGTCATTTCGAGCGCAGCGAGAAATCTTATTCACGCTTTTCTTTCAGATTTCTCGCAGCTTATGCTCGAAATGACAGTATGCTTTAAAGTAAGAAAGTCTTATTGTAGCGCAATTTTCGGCTTTGGCAAGCCGTTTTATACGTCAAAACCGTTCAATCAAGACCCAGCAAACGCCGGGCATTATCGCCTTCTATGGCGCGAAGTTCGGTTTCGGAAAGACCCACTTGATGGAGGTAGGCCAAATTTTCCGCCTGCCCTCCCCAAGGGCCGTCGCTGGCAAACAATACCTTATCCGCGCCATGGGCCCGCACAATGTCCAAAAACTGCTGCTGCGGGCACTCGTGGTCGCAAAACGCGGTATCCAGCCAGATGGAATGCCCCACCAAATAACTTTCAACCTGATCCCACATTTTATAACCGCCCATGTGGGCAACCACCAGTGTAAGTTTGGGAAACGCTTTATGCACCATGGCAATATGCTCCGGCCCGGCCATCAAGGGCGGATACAAGCCTAAATCAATCCCCGAATGAAACAAAACCACCAAGCCGGATTGCTCCAAGCGTTGATAGAAGGGTTCCAGCCGGTCCTCATCCGGGTGAAACTGCTGGTAGTCCAGATGCAACTTAACCCCCGGAAAACCATGAGTTTCTAAAAACTTTATTTGTTCGTCCAATTGTTCAGGCGCCGCGTCGGGGTGCAATGCGCCGAAAGGAATCAACCCGGCATGTTGGCGCAGGGATAAACTCCAATGGTTAATTGCATTTACTTGGCCGGGTTTGGTAGCCACGGGCTGAAGTACAGTCCGGTTAATTTTGGAGGCGCGCATGGAGGCAAGCAAACCCGGCACGGTTCCGTCATAATGGGCCTTCATGGCGTATTTTTCTTCCAATTGCGGAATAGCGCGTGCGGCCAGCTCATCCGGAAAAACATGCGCGTGAAAGTCTATGATGATATGGGGGCTATGAGAATCCATAGGCATCTACCTGCCTTTAAAAAAGAACCCCTCGGAGTTTCTCACTGGACGGCCGAGGGGCGGAAAGGAATAAAAAGCAAAATCCAGAGAGAAAATAGAGCAATAGAAAATAGACCGCAATGGATACCTATTTTCGATTGTTCAATTGTTCCATTGCTCTGAAAATTTTGCTTCGCAAAATTTTCTGGTGGAGCTGAGGGGGTTCGAACCCCTGACCTTCTGAATGCCATTCAGACGCGCTCCCAAACTGCGCCACAGCCCCATGCCGATAACCGATCAAGTGGAGGGGATATTAATGCACAACGGCTTTCCTGTCAAGTCAATTTCTCCGGCAACCAATCCCCGGTTTACGGCTTTAACAGCGCCAACTGCTGGCGAACCATTTCCGACCAATAACTCCCCGGTTCGCTGCCCTGTTCCTCGTTTAAAATTTTCTTGGCATCTTCCACTTTCCCCAATTTAACTTGGCAGCGCGCCAGTCCTAAACGTACGCCGCGGCGGTCATAATACGTTGAAAATTGAGTCAATACCTCTTGATAGGTTTGCGCGGCTTCAGCCCATTTTTGGGTGTTTTCCTGGCAGGCGCCAAGGTGAGCTTTCATAACCGGAGTATAATAGTCGGCGGTATGTTTCGTCAATTCCTCCTGATAAATCGCCGCTGCCTTCGCATAGTCTTTCAGATAAAACCAGCTGGTGGCTTCTCCCAAACGGGCCAAGACCGCCACCTTGGTGTTGCGGTATGTGGTGGACACTTCCTGATAGGCTTCCAAAGTCTTGCGGTATTTTTCTTCGAAATTTTTAAACCCTTGTCCCGGCATCATTCCATTCTCGCCTTGCACCGGCTGCAGGGAAATGGACAGAGCGCGGTCAAACAAATTGGACGCGCGCATTTCATTTTCCGACTGGTGCCGGAAATACATGGGAATCAAAATAATCAAAACCACCAAAATAATGATTGATATCAAAAGATTTTCGGTATTGGTCCTGCCGAACAACACGAGCTTATCGATCATTTCGCGCAATTCGTCACGCTTTAGAGTTTTTAAAATCTGCTTGTGCTTGATATGCTTCTGAACCATCACTTTCTCCTTTTGTTCCCGAATATTATACGAACCTGGTCCCTTAAAGACCCTGTCATAATTAAACCCGAAACTTTTTCTTTATTTGTCATTTCGAGGCAAATCCGAGAAATCTTTTTGTTTTCATTTTTAAAACTCCCAGATTCAACCACGAAGTGCAACACCCTGACGGAAAGCTTCCGCAGGAGTTAAGAACTTCAAGCATTTCATTGGCCGGTTATTCAGCCAACGT
>JAGVPM010000160.1 GCA_020052235.1 Candidatus Goldiibacteriota bacterium | reverse complement strand
GGTTTCGGGAGACATTTAAATAATTTGGCAGGAGACTTGAATTATGAGCGGAAAACTTGAACTTAAAAGTGCCTGTTGCGGGGGGGAGCATTCCTCAGAACCTTCAGAACCTATGGCCGTAAGCACGACGTTAACTTTTTGGAATATTCTTCGCCGCTGGGGATACCGTTGGGGCATGGGCCGCATGTCTGCGGTTGTGACACCCGGGCTTTACCAGGTCGGAACGCCGGATGAAAAGTCGTTGGTTTTGGTATCGGCCAATTACCGCATGAGTTTCGACATCGTGCGTTCAGTGCTGACCGGCCGCAGCGTCTGGATCTTGGTGATTGATACCAAGGGCATCAATGTCTGGTGCGCGGCCGGCAAGGGGACGTTTGGCACGGAGGAATTGGTCAAGCGCGTGCTGCAGCACAAACTGGGGGATTATGTCAGCCACCGGCGCCTGATTGTGCCTCAACTGGGCGCGCCGGGCGTGGCTGCGCATGAAGTTAAGAGACAGACGGGATTTTTGGTCCAATACGGTCCGGTTCGCGCGCGGGATCTCCCGGCATTTTTGGATACGGGTCAAGCTTCGGCTGAAATGCGCCGAGTGACGTTTAATTTGGGAGAACGCCTGGCCGTGGTGCCCATTGAATTACTGCCGGCTTTTTTCCCAATGGTATTGATCGCGGCCGGGATCGCATGGGCGGCAGGGTGGCAGACCGGGGCGGCTTTTTTATGTGTGGGACTTTTGGCCCCTATTGCCGTTCCGGCATTTCACAATTGGCTGCCCGGCACGTGGCTCTCCATCAAAGGCATCGCATGGGGAGTGGCTGGGACGGTTATCACGGGATTTGCCTTCGGACTTGAGTGGTTCAATCTGCTCATGCTGTTTCTTTCCGCCGGCGCTGTTTCAGCCTTTATTGCCTTGAATTTTACCGGAGCAACCACCTATACCTCCGTTAACGGCGTTAAACTCGAGATGCGCCGCATGCTGCCGTTTATTATTTCCGGAGCCGGGGTGGGATTGTTGGGCTGGATTTTTATGGCCGTGAGGAGGTTTTGGTTATGAACTACCAATCCGACACCTTGAAATTGGAAACTGAGAAATGTACCGGCTGCGGGTTGTGCACGGATGTCTGCCCGCATGCGGTGTTCATGCTTGCGGAACGGAAGGCCGTGATTCAACATCCGGAGCGGTGCATGGAATGCGGCGCGTGTATGCGCAATTGCCAAGTTCAGGCGATCCAGGTTGAAACCGGCGTGGGATGCGCAGCCGCACTTATTTTCGGGGCGCTTAATAAAACTGCACCGCAATGCGGTTGTTCGTCAAATAAATCCGGCGGATGTTGTTGAGCAAAAACCTCCACGGGTGCAAAGGTGGTTTTGCACCCGTGGAGGCAATTCGTTACTCAGCCGTTGGTTTGTTGCCTTTGGCCTTGTCTTTATTCGCTTCGTAGAATTTTTTGATGTCCTCAAAATGCTCGATGATCAGTTTGGCTTTGGCCAAACCGAACGTGAAGGGATATTTGTCTTCTTCCGTGCGTTTGAGCGTGATGACCACATTGCCTTTGAATTCACCCACTGTAAACATATTTTTTACTCCATTCCTTAAAATAAAATGCGCCGTATTTGGCTAAAGATTACCCAAAGTCGGGCCGATCAACAAGTAAAATCGTAACCAGGGTATTCTTACTTTCGACAACAACTCAGGGAAAAAGTTGCGTTTTTTTTAAGAAACGTTATTCTTGAATCGCCGGTTCCAGTTTTTGCCGGATGGTTTCACGCACGAACTGGGATAATTCAGCTTTGGCATTGGGTTGGTAGGGAGCGATATCAATTGGTTTTAAAAATGTGATGCTGATTTCTCCCGGGCGGACCAGGAGGGAAGTTTTAGGCAAGACTTCATTGCTGCGCCGGATGATGACGGGCAAGATAGGCATGCCGGCATCCAAGACCACGGTGAAACTTCCCTTTTTGAATTCGCCCAATTTTCCATCGGGGCTGCGGGTGCCTTCGGGAAAAATAACCAAGGACATATAATTTTTCTTGCGGAGCCGCTGTGTGGCCAGGGAGAATGTTTCGAATGTCCTTCGGGCATTGCGGCGATCAATGGGGAAATGGCCCAAAGCCCTTAAACCCCAGCCTAAAAAGGGAATATTGAACAATTCTTTTTTGGCCATAAAGTATAAATACAGGGGTGCAATTGAAATTAAAGACTGGATATCCAGATTGCTTTGATGATTGCCGATAACAGCATATTTTTGATAAGGATTTAAGTTTTCCAATCCAGAGACTTTGACTTTTACACCGCCGATGGCCAGGATTTGCTGGCTCCATAGTTTTCCGACCGCATACCCGGCTTTTTTGGAAAAAAGACAGAGCACAATGCAAATCGGACTGTAAATTCCAGTGGATATAAATACCCAAAGCAGGGTGAGCATGCCCCGAAGGGTGATGACAAAATTCTGAAAATTATTTTTGGGTTTGGGCATAGCACATCCTCGTTATTGGCCGGCTTGAATCCGTACTTGGGTAATCATTTATACTGTTTTACCTCGGATTTCAAGCTAAAAATGGAATTTAAGTTTTTGCCCGGATGTTACGAATACAAAAGATAGACGTTATCCCGCATTAGGAGGTGTTTCATGCCGTCTGTATCCGGAATTTCCGCTGCTACCGCTGGAGCCTATCAAAACACCCAAGCTACTGGTGCTGTTCCCAGCGCCAACGGCGTTTCCTCGCAAAGTCAGTCGGATTTTGCCTTGCAAGTTACCGTATCTGTCATGAAATTGATGATGAATGAAGAAAAAAGTATTTCACAAGGCATTTTGGACATGTTGGTTTAACCGGGAAAATGATAAGATAAGCGCCTCATTAACCGAGGTGCTTAAGCATGTCCGAAAACTTTGAATCACTCCCCATAACTCCTTTCCTGGAATCTCTAACCGAGACCTTAAATCAAAAAGGTTTATTACTGCTTTCTGCCGAGCCGGGTGCGGGCAAAACCACGCTTTTGCCTTGGAAACTCCTGGCGCATCCGGGGTTTGCCCAAAGCAAGCTTTTGCTCCTGGAACCGCGCCGCCTGGCTGCCCGCGCTGCCGCCAATCGGATTGCTTTGCTTTTGGGTGAAAAAGTGGGGCAGACCGTGGGGATCCGCACGCGGCTGGAGACCGTGATCGGCGCCAAGACCCGGTTGGAAGTTGTGACCGAGGGCGTGTTGACGCGCCTGATCCAGGAGGATCCTTCGCTCGAAGGATACGGCACGATCCTGTTTGACGAATTTCACACGCGCAGCTTGCAGGGCGACCTGGGGTTGGCCCTGGCTTGGGAAACCCGGAAAGTGTTCCGGCCGGATTTGAAAATCGCCATGCTTTCAGCGACCTTGCCGTCCGCGGAAATTCAAAAGGTGTTTGGCGCGTGGCCTTTGGTGGAAGTGCCGGGCCGGGCGCATCCCGTGGAAGTGGCGTATCGTCCCGCTAATTTCCCTTTTGAAAAACCTTGGGATGCGGCCGCGCGTTTGTCAAAAGAAGCCTTGGAAGAATTGAAAAAGCAGGGCGCGGGCACGGTCCTTTGTTTTTTACCCGGCTATTGGGAAATGAATCGCGCGCAGGAGTTGCTTGCAGAACGCTTGCCGGACATGCGCGACAGAATTGTTCTGTTGCATGGGCAAATGCTGCCGGAAAAACAGCGCGAGGTTTTGGACCCGGAGAACGCACTGGGGTTTCGCGTGATTATCGCGACCAATGTGGCTGAGACCAGTTTGACTATTCCGGGTGTGAGAGCCGTGGTTGACATTGGGCTGGAACGGCGCGTGCGGTTTTCGCCGCGCACTGGCATGGATCATTGGGAAACGCTGCCCATCAGTTTAGCTTCGGCCGAACAACGCAAAGGCCGCGCGGGCCGGACGGGTCCGGGCCTGTGTTACCGCTGGTGGAAAGAAAGCGAGGTGCGCGAGAAATTTTCCGCGCCGGAAATCAGCGAAGCCGATCTCGCGCCCTTGGTCTTGGAAACCGCGCTTTGGGGAAGCGCGTCTCCCCTGGACCTGGCGTGGCTCACACCGCCAACCGAAGCTGCCTTGAAACGCGCGCAATCCTTGCTGGTGGAATTGAGCTTGCTCGACGAAGAAGGGAAGATCACAGCCATTGGGCGCGAAGCCGCGAAATTGACCGTGCATCCGCGCATAGCCAAGATGGTCTTGGATGCCCGGAAGGAAGATGTGCTGGATACGGCCGCAGTGATTGCGGCCTTGTTGGAAAATGAAGATATTCTTTCAGCCAAGGATCCTGATTTTCGCGACCGGCTTACGGCTTTTCGCAACTGGGGGCGCGGCGAAAGCGCGAAAATCAACACCGGAGCGGCCAAGCGGGTCTGGGAAGATGCGCGGCGTATCTTGCGCACCTTGGGCAAATATGTGGATGCGGCGGATAAACTGGTATTGGATATTGAATATACGGGTGAGCTGCTCCTGGCAGCGTATCCGGACCGGGTGGCGAAACGAACCCGTTTGGATGATCCCCTGACCTCACGCTGGCTGCTGGCCTCGGGGCGGGGGGCGATAGTCAAAGGCGTATTCGCGCGCGAAGATTTTTTGGCCGTGGCCGACTTGGATGGCGGCGATCAGGATGCGCGGGTATTTTTGGCTGCCCCCATTTCCCGCCAAGCGTTGGAAGCGGGTAAAGCCGGAAAATTGCGCGAGATTTGGAACCTGGAGTGGAATGGCTGGAAACCCAAAGCGAAATCGGAATTGAAACTTGGTGCAATTGTGCTGAAAGAGAAAAAAGGCGGGCTGCCGTCTTTGGCGGTGTTTCAGCAAGCGGCCCTGGCCCGGTTGCGGAGTAAAGGCCTGGCCGAGCTGCCCTGGAACCAGGTTGGCAAACGTTTTTTAGCGCGGTGCAGGTTTGTGGAGAAATGGGGAACGCGCCCAGGCTGGCCTGAATTTAGTGATGAGAAACTTTTGGAAACAGCGCCTGTTTGGCTTGTTCCGTATGGTAAATGGGATGGCGGAGCCGTATGGGATGAACAAACTTTTTTAGCTGCCCTGGAAGGGTATTTGGGCTGGGAGCGCAAACGGCACTTGGAAGAATTGGCCCCGGAGAGCCTGACCTTGCCTTCCAAATCCACGAAAAAATTGGATTATGAAACCGGGGAAGTGCCCGTGCTTTCGGCGCGTTTGCAGGAATTTTTCGGATGCGTAACTACGCCCAAAATTTGCGGGCAACCGTTGCTGCTCGATTTGCTCAGTCCGGCCGGGCGCACGGTACAGCTCACGCGCGATCTGGACGGATTTTGGGACCGGGCGTATCCGCTGGTGAAAAAAGAAATGATGGGGCGTTACCCGCGCCACCATTGGCCGGACAATCCGCGCGGATCAAAAGCCACGGCCCGGGTGAAACCGAGAGGTTCGTGAAAAAGAAAAGTGTAAAATGAATGAAAAAATTTTATACTAACCCAAGGTTATACCGTTAATTTACCTGGCGTATGCCCGAAGCCAAACAACATAAAGACCCGGCTGGCAGCGTTGCATGCCGGAAATTCACTGCGCGGTGCGGGGACTTGGCGCGAACAGTCCTTGCACCGGAAAAAGGAGTCTGAAATGGATGTCAATACCAAAGGGACCACAATCTTGCCGCGGTGGAAATATTTAAATGAAAAAGGGACACCGGAGCATATTGAAAAAGTGCTGGCCTTGCTTACGCCGGAATTTAGGGCCGAAATTCAGTCCGGCATTATGCAAAATAAATGGTATCCGTTGGATTATTTAATTCAACTCGTGCGTGCGGTAGATCAAGTCCTGGGTAAGGGTGATCTCGCATTGTTGAGGGATATGGCCCACTATTCGGCTGACTATGCGCTCAATTCGGTTTACAAAGTGTTTTTCAAGATTGGGTCGCCGGAATTTATAATCAAGAAAGCCAGCCGCGTTTTTAGCCAATATTATTCCATGGGGCAATTGGCAGTCAGCCAATTTGGCCCCAAGCAAATCCGCATCGATTTGGAGGGGTTTATTGTTCCCCCACCTGAGTTTTGTCTTAGCGTCCAGTGGTGGATAGAAAAAACCATGCTGTTGACCGGCTGCAAGGAAGTTATGGTGGAACATATTTATTGCCGGGCAAAACATGATGATAAATGCGTGTTCGGGTTGCGGTGGAGGTAGTTTTCAAAAAGGAGCCATTGTGAAATTATTTGCATACGTCCGTATTTGGCTGGTTGTTGTTGGTTTGCTTGTTTGGGAATGCCCTGCGCTTCTGGCTGATACATACACGGTCACGGACGCTACTTGCGATACCATTGCGGCCGGTTCTTTGGGTGCTGCGGTGGTGCAAGCCAACCAACACGCCGGGTTGGATAACATTCAATTCAATCTTCCGGCCGGTACGTCCTTGACCGTGTTTCGCTCACTCACATTCACGGACTCGGTTGTGGTGGACGGCGGGTTGAACAGCATTGTGGCAGGCACGAACCAAACCGCGGATTTATTCCATTTCGGCGCCAATACGGACAACAGCCAGGTTAAAAATATTTCCGTGGTCAGTTCGGTGGACGGCATCACGCTGGATGCAGGCAAAAATATAAAAATACAAGGGTGCCGTATTGGGACCGATTGGGTGAATTCCGCCAACCGAGGGAATAGGATCGGAATCCGGGTGAATTCCTCAGCACAAGCCATCATCGGCGGCGACCGCACAGCCGGTGAAGGCAACGTTATATCCGGCAACACGGTGGTGGCCTGGGCCGGTATTTTTCTCGATGGGACTTTTGGCAACACGCTTTGCGGAAATATCGTGGGGTTAAGCTCCGATCAAAATACGGCTTTGCCAAATTTCGTCGGCGTTAGTTTAGCAGACAGTTCAGGCAATAATATCGGTTTGCCATTGCCGGGGTATGACAATGTGATTGCCGGAAATTCGTGGTTTCAATTCCGGAGCGTTACGGTAACCGCCCAGGCGGTTCGCTGGAATGTGGCGCAGAATAACTTTGTCGGCCTTTCGGCAGGGAATAAGGCATTTCCGTCGTTCCTTGACGGATTGCGGTTTGATTACGCGGACAACTGCCTGATCGGGGGAAATCGGGCTGCCGGGAGCTTGGAACGCAATGTGGTTTCCGGGAATGCCGGATTTGGCATCGTGGTGATCGGCAACGGCAATACCATTGCCGACAACCTGGTTGGGACTGATGCAACCGGGGTGATCGGGATTGGCAATGGGGCAAGCAGTGCGGGTATTGGCGTGGGTGGGAATGGGAATATCATTGGCGGTTCCTGCCAAACCCCAGGTCCGAATTACGGCAATCTCTGTTCCGGGAATGAAACTGGAATTTTAGTGGATGGGACTGAAGTATCGAGCGGTACGTGGGTTGCGGGAAATGTTGTCGGACTCAACCTGGCCGGCAACGCGGCCATTCCCAATGAAAACGGCATTATCGATACGGCTTTTAATACGGTCATCGGTGACCCAAATCCCATCTACCGCAACGTCATTTCGGGAAATACGCTTGTGGCCGCCGGGACTATCTTAGGGAAAATTATCGGCAATTATTTTGGGACGAACCTCGCCGGGACATCTGCCATTCCCAATCAAGACCAAAATATTCTCCTTTGGAATGCGAATGCCTGCCAAGTTGGGGGAACGCAACCCGGGGAGCGAAATATCATCTGCGGCGGAAAAAAAGGCGTTACTTTGATGGGGGATGATGATGGAATCATGCTCTACGCCACGGGCAATACCGTGGTGGGGAACTGGCTGGGCGTATTGCCGGACGGCAGCGTGGCCCCGCAGTCAATGGTGGATGCTATTTTAGTCAGCACCAATGCTTACGGCAATTCCATTGGTTTGCGCGCCACGGGCCAGGGCAATTTAATTGCAGGGGCGGTCAATGGGATTACGGTTGACGGCGCCTCACAAATCGGGAATGGGATTTTCGGAAACACGATCTGTTCGTTTTCCGGGATTGGGATCAATCTGCACGCGGGCGGAAACCAAAGCAAGAGTATACCCGTGATTACCCAAGCTGACACGAGCCAAATTGCCGGGAGTTCCCTGGCCAATAATTTTATCGAAATTTTCCGCGCGGAACCCCGGCCAGGTCAATCCGGCGGAAGCCTGGAACGGCTGGGGTCAACTTCAGCCAATGGCGCGGGTGCGTGGGCGCTCAGCTCGCCGGGTGTGGCCGCAGGTCAGCTGGTCTGCGCCTTGGCCACGGACGGGAATAATAATACTTCCGGCTTTTCCGTCAATGCCTCAGTCAGCAGCGTTGGTCCCACAGCCACCCCCACGCCCACCATGACGCCGGTTGAGTCCACACCGACGGCAACCGTCACTCCCCACACCGGCTGTGGATTTTCATGGCCGCAAAGCCATTGCGTATCCGCAACCCGGAAGGAAGCAAATCACCTTTTTAATGAACCTGGAAGAAAGCACGGAAGTTAAAATTGAAATTTACAATCTCGCTGGGGAACGTATCGCGCACTTGCAAGGAGATCTGACGGAAAGCGCACCGGCGCTGGTGTGGAATTGCGAACACGCAGCTTCGGGTATTTATCTTAGCCGGATTTTTTGGAATGGCCGCGAAGTGATGCGCATGAAAATCGCGGTCATTCGCTGAAGGAAGCAGGATAAGTCCGTTGCAGGTTGCGGCAAGAAATAGAAAAGACAGTGGGGTTTTTAAGTCCCACTGTCTTTTCTATTTAAGTCTAAGGTTTTGGTTTACTTCCCGTTAATTATAGCCTTGGCCACGTCATCATCCACGTTGGTGATGTACGGAATGCCGGTTTCTTTCTCAGTCTCGCGGTTGCCGGAGTAAATTTCCTTCCGCGTAATGGCATTCATGGAGAACTTGCGCGCTCCGGCCATCAATTGTTGCAAGCCGGCTTTCAATTTGTCCGCCAAGGTCCAGCTGGCAATGGCGCCGTAGGGAATATTTTTCATTTCTTCCTTGCCGAATTTTTTCTGGACATCAAAGTAACTGGCAAAGATTTCTTCGGGAGTAACGCCGTTTTCCTCGACCGTATTTGGGAGTTTATCCCAATTGCCGTTGAGCAGCTCGCGTTTTTCCGGATGCAGGGCGCCCTCGACATTGGCTCCAAGGTAAGCGGGAATCATCAGCGCGCGGCCCATGCACACCAGTTTTGTGAAAGGCGCGCCCAGCGCCAGGGCTTTGAAAATTTGATCTTCCTTGGCCAAACCGCCGGCAAAGGCCATATCCACCACGCGCGTGCCTTTCTTGGCCAGGAGCGAAGCGTATTCGTAGGCCTTGGCATGCAGCAGAATCGAAGGCACGCCCCAAGACTCCATCATATTCCAGGGGCTCATGCCCGTACCGCCGCCGGAACCGTCAATGGTTAGCAGGTCCAGCTTGGCATCGCTGGCAAACTTAATGGACATGGCCAATGCTTCCATGCCATAAGAGCCGGTTTTCAATGAAATGCGTTTGTATCCGAGTTTGCGCAAGTGCGCGACGGCGTCCATGAAGTTTTTTTGCACGGCTTCGTGCGAGGACAAGCTGGTGTAGCCCAAGCGGCTGTGACGCGCGAAGGATTTAATGGCTTTGCTCTTAAAGGCTTCCTGGACTTGGGGCAGAGTTGGATCCGGATCCACCACATAGCCGCGTTCCTTGAGGAAAATGGCGTAGTCCAAGCTGGTGACCTGAATCTCGCCGCCGATGCACTTGGCGCCCTGGCCCCATTTTAATTCGAGGATGACTTTATCTCCGTATTTGCCGATTACGTATTCGGCCACGCCATTGCGCGTGTCTTCGACATTCATCTGAACAATGATGGCCCCATACCCGTCGTAGTAACGCAAGAAGGTTTCAATACGCCGGTCCAATTCCGGGGCTTTGGTGATCTTGTTGTTTTTGATTTCAGCTTGCTTGTCAATACCAACAACGTTTTCGCCCACCACGATCGGATACCCGACCAACGCCGCACCAATGGCAAAGGACTCCCAATATTTGGCGGCAATGAAGGTGGAACCCAGCGCACCAGTCATCATGGGCACACGGGCTTTGGTTTTAACGTCCTGGCCGAATTCCACTTCGGTGCTGACATTGGGAAAAATGCATTCGTCTTCGGAATTGGAAAGTCCCTGCGGCAGGCCAAAGGCTCCGTAATTATACCCGTTGATGCGCAGAGAATTGTAGGATACGCCAAGGTGGGTGGTGTTGCAGCTTCCGGCCGTAATGGAGCCGAAATCCCTGGGGTAGAGCAGTTTTCTGCCCTTCATGGCGGCAAGCCAAGTTTCGCATTTTCCTTTGCAGTCCGCCCGGCACAGCGTGCACAAACCGGACTCGCAGGGGTTCCCGCGGTTTACCGTACCCAGTGCATCATTGCTTTTCGGCCATTCAATCATCGACGTTCCTCCTCAAGGATAGGCAGATTTTTGCCAATGCGCAGTATGATCAGAAAAGTCATCCCCGAAGGGGCAAAAGACTTTTGAGAACAATTTATTGGCAAAGCGTTGCCTATTTTTTCAAAGCTCCTTTTGTTTGTCAATGAATTATCGCGGGTTTTTAGCATTGGTGAAAAAAGACGTGTGTTAATTAAAATCATAATTGGCAATTTTGCCAATTATGATAAAAAGATTGGTAAATTTAACTTGGCTGAAATTTCCAAGTCAAGGCCCGCCTGAAACCGCGTAACTATGTTTTTCGACTGTTTTTAGTCAAGAAATCAGCGTTTAAGCGATTTTTTATCCGGCAATTTTGCCAATATTTACTTGGCGAACTGGTAAATTCAGCCTATACTTTCAGCCATGAGTCATCGTGAAAAAATCGAAAAAAAGCGTTTGTCCATATTAAAAAGCCTGCAGGAAGCCGAACATTGCCTTTCCAGCACAAAGCTGACCCAGCAACTCCAGGCCATGGGGCACGAGGTGAGCGGGCGTACCATCCGGTTGTATTTAATCGAATTGGACCGGGAAGGTTTGACCGTGAACCACGGCAAAAAGGGGCGGAAGATCACGCCGCGGGGAATCAAGGAATTGGCCGCGGCCAAGACCTATGAAAAAATCGGCTTCATGGCTGCCAAGATCGACCAATTGACCTATAATATGACCTTTGACCTGGCCCGGAAGAGCGGGACGGTTATTATCAATGTCAGCATGCTGCCCATGGATAAGCTCAAACGTTCCGTGCCTTTGATTAAGCGCGTGTATGCCGCCGGATATGCCATGGGGAATTTGATGAGCTTATTTCCGCCCGGACAGCGCGCCGGAGAGTTTACAGTTCCCGAGGGCTGCGTGGGCATAGGTACCGCATGCTCGATCACCTTAAGCGGTGTCTTGTTGGCAGCCGGTATTCCCACCAATTCGCGTTTCGGCGGATTGCTGGAACTCCAGGACAAACTGCCGCGGCGTTTTGTGGAGCTTATCAGTTACGAGGGGACGACGGTTTCGCCTTTGGAAATTTTTATCCGCTCGGGCATGACCGACTACGTGGGGGCCACCAAAAACGGGAACGGACGCATCGGCGTGGGTTTTAGGGAAATTCCCGCGGACAGCCGGAATCAGGTGGTGGAGATCGAAAACCAATTGGAAAAAGTCGGTTTGGGCGGGTTTCTTACCATCGGCTGGCCGGGTCAACCGCTGCTGGATATTCCCGTGAGCGAAGGGCGCGCCGGCGCGGTGGTCATTGGCGGCTTGAACCCCATGGCCATACTGGAAGAAGAGGGCATACGGGTATCCTCGCGCGCCATGTCCTGCCTGATTGAGTACGACCGGCTGTTCCACTACCGGGAACTGGAGCAACGCGTGCGCCCCTACATTCCGCAATGATTTATGACCTTTTGGTTGTGGGTGCAGGACCTGCCGGGTTGTTTGCCGCCGGGGCTGCGTCTGAAAAATTAAAAAATGTTTTACTCCTGGAAAAGCAATCCGAGCCCGGGCGCAAGCTTTTGCTGACCGGTTCCGGCCAATGCAATTTCACGAACATCCGTCCCCTGCCGGAATTTTTGCACGCCTATGGCACGCATGGACTTTTTTTAAAACCTGCGCTGTATCATTTCACCAATCAAGCTGCCATCGCGTTTTTTAAAACCCACGGTGTGGAGAGCGTGGTGGTGGAGGATACCGGCAAGGTATTTCCTCGCTCACACCGGTCACGGGATATTCTCAAGGTTCTCTTGGAACGTTGCCGTCAGCATGGGGTTGAGGTTCGCTATCAGCATCCTGTCACGCGCGTGGAACATAAGTCAGACGGCTCGTTCCGGGTTTATACCCTTTCGCCTATTAATACCCTGCCGCGTACGGCAGGGATACATAAAGGGCGCTCGGGGCATGATATCCGATACCCTGCGGCAAGCCGCAGGGTGCTTCATTCCGGAACGCACGAATTTTGCGCGCGGCGTTTGCTGATCGCAACCGGCGGGCAATCGTATCCCGCGACCGGGTCCACGGGGGATGGTTATCGTTTGGCGCACTCACTGGGGCATGCGTGTGTTCCGCCCCGTCCGGGCCTGACGCCTTTTATGATTCGCGATTTTCCCTGGGAAGGCTTGGCGGGCACATCGTTCAAGGACATGCCGGTTACGGTTTGGCATAAGGATAAGAAAGTGAAAACTCTGACCGGTGATTGGCTGATCACGCATCACGGCATTTCCGGCCCTGTGGTGCAAAACTTGGCGCGCTATGCCTTGGCCGGTGACCAGGTTACGGTTGCCTTGGTTCCGTTTGAGCATATCGAAACCTTCAAAAATGAATGGGATGCGCTGTTGGCGCGCAGCGCCAAACTTTCGCTGAAAGCCTGGCTGAAATATTTTCCACTGACGCAAGCGTTAACGCGTTCCTTGATGGAACTGGCCCAAGTGAGCCCGGCTGAAACCGTGGCTCATTTGAACCGCGAAAAACGTTTGGCGTTTTTTGAGTGGCTCACCGCTTTTCCGCTGGTCATTCAGCGTCTGGGGGATTTTGATACGGCCATGGTCACTTGCGGCGGCGTGGCCTTGGATGAGGTCAATGCCAAAACCATGGAATCGCGCCTGGTGCCGGGTTTGTATTTTGCCGGGGAAGTGCTGGACATTGACGGGGATTGCGGCGGGTACGACCTGCAAGCCGCCTGGTCCACGGCGGCGCTGGCGGCGTCTAAAATGATTTCGTAGAGACGCAAAATTTTGCGTCTCTACTTGACAATTTACCGCCAAGGTATAATATATTAAACGTAAAATATAAAAAAATAAACATTGCGTTTTATAAAATAAACGCAGACGGGTTCTTATGAAACGCAAAGCATCAGGTAATCTATTTCAAGCCTCCAACACGCTCAAAGTCCTGGCATATATGCTAGACCGCCCGGGCCAGGAGGTACTGCCGAATGACATCCTAGAAGCCACGGCCTTAAGCCGCGTAGGAATTTATCTGGCCTTGCGGAAACTTTTAGAGCAAAAATTTATTATCAAAGTGGAGCGGGGCTGGTTTGTTAGTTATACCGTGGCGCACTCAAATCCGGTGGTAAAGCAATTCAAGGTCATGGGCAATATCCTGATCTTGATGCCGGTTCTAGAGCGGTTGCGATTGTATGCGAAAAAGGTGGTGCTCTTCGGCAGCACCAGCCGGGGCGAAGACTATCCTGACAGCGATATCGACCTATTCGTGCTTTCGCAAGATCCGGAAGGCGCGGTTGAAGCACTTTCCAAAACAAAGTTAAAACGTAAGATTCAGGCCATTATAAAAACACCGAGTGAATATGCGGAATTCAAGGAAAAAAATCAGACGTTCCAAAAAGAGATCGAACGGGGAATTATTCTGTGGGAGGAAAAAGCATGAGCCGCGCCGAGTACGAGGAATGCCTGAAACGCGGGAAGCTGAACCCTTTTTCGCGCGGCAAAGATCTGGCGCCCAAGGAATTGGAAACCGCTGCCGCCGATCTGGAACGGGCAGAGAAGACCTTAACCGACGGAGATTACAAGTGGGCAACGGTTCAACTTTATTATTCCATGTTCCACAGCGCCAGAAGCCTGCTCTACGCCAAAGACCTGCGCGAGCACAGCCATTTTTGCTTGACCAAGGCCATTCGTGAGCTTTACGTTGAAAGTAAGCAAATGCCCTTGCACTTGATTGAAGCATTGGAACACGCGAAGGACCTGCGCGAAGACGCGGATTATTATGACCGCTGGACAAAGACTGGATGCGAGAAGATGTTACAGCAAAGTCGTGAGTTTCTTGATTTTGCCAAGAAAGTTATTGAAGATGTTTGAAGCGGTAAGGAACGCCAGTCGTGCCAAGAAACATGAATTGAATAATGTTTCGGAAATTATTGTGCGGATACTTATTCAATCCGCCCCAAAAGCCGCAACAAACCATCTAAAATCGTAAGCGGATGCGGCGGGCAACCGGGGATGAACAAGTCCACTGGCACGAGCGTGTTGACTCCGTTATTAACCTGCTCATGGTCAATATAAGGCCCGCCAGAAATTGCGCACGCTCCGGTCACGATCACCAGCTTCGGGTTCGCCACGGCATCATAGGTTTTTTTCAGGGCGAGTTCCATGTTTTTTGTCACCGGTCCGGTGATTAAAAGTCCGTCGGCATGGCGCGGGGAAGCGACAAATTGGATGCCGAAACGTCCCAGATCCCAGCCGATGGTGTTGAGCACATTGACGTCCGCTTCGCAGGCATTGCAGCCTCCGGCGCTGACTTGGCGGAGCTTTAAGGAACGGCCGAACATTTTTTTGGCTTTTTTATCCAGCGCGGCCGCGAGTTTCAGCGCTTGCTGATCTTGTGTGATCAGCAGGTTTTGGCGTTGGCGGACGGCCAGACGGTAATCATTTGTATATGCAATCGCATGCTGGGGACAAGCGTTCGTGCAATTCGTGCAGAAGAGGCATTGGCCTAGATCGATCCGCACCTTGTCCTTGCAGGTGATGGCGCCGGTTGGGCAGGCTTCGGCGCAAACCTGACAACCCTTTGGGCAAGAGGACGGGTTGACGGCCGGGAGGCCGCGAAAACGATCCGGCATTTCCGGCGGAGCGCCGACCGGGTATTTCATGGTGCGATGCCCTTGCCGCAGGCGGGCGAGAATCACTTTAAACATGGTGCGTACCTCTTTCGTTCATCAAAATAATAAAACGAAAAATCACAAATCATGTCCGCAATAGGACAGATTGAAACTCTTGTTGCACAATGGAAAATCCGAAATTTCCTGATTGCGCATGGCATATGCCAGCCCCAGCCAGTTGTGGAATGAGGGGTCCACGATCTTATAGCGCGTGAAACGGCCCTGTTCGTCTGTGAGCGCTGCGTGACAGGCTTCACCCCGCCAACCCTCAATGAGTGAGACAGCCAGGCAATTTGGAACCAGGGTATTGAGCCGGGCCATAGATTTCCCTGAGGGAATGCTCTGGAGCTGCTCGCGAATAAATGCAATGGAACGTTGAATTTCAAGCCAGCGGACAAACGCGCGGCCAAAGACATCTCCGGAATCATACGTGGAGACTGGGATTTGCGCCAAACGAAAGATGCCCGAAGGCTGATCGCAGCGCACATCGCGCGTTAGCCCAGAGGCGCGGGCTGCAGGCCCGACTAGCCCCAAGTCAATGGCTACCTGGCGCGGCAGCGGGCCCGTATCCACGAACCGGGCCATTACCGACTGGGTATCCCAAAGCAGTTTCACGGCCGTGGTGGTTTTTTTTTCCGCCACGTCGAGCCGTCGCTTTAGTTCCGAAATACGTTCCGCATCCACATCAAAATCGACGCCGCCGGGCTGGAGCATCCCGCGGCCGAAGCGGTTTCCGCAGAGCAGGGCGGTCAGGTTGAGAAAATCACCGCGGATGCGCCCGCAAAAACTGGCCGTAGGCAGGAACCCCACATCACCTGAAAGCGCCCCCAGGTCGCCGACATGGTTGGCCAAGCGTTCCAGCTCCAGTGCAATGGCACTTAACACCTCGGCCCGGGCGGTTTTTCGGACACGTCCCAAGGCTTCGATGATCTGGCAATAGGCAGAGGCGTGGGCAATGGTGGTGTCCCCGGCCAGGGTTTCGGCATAAGTAAGCGAGCGTTTGGAAGGTCCGCCGATCAGGGCTTGTTCCACGCCCCGGTGTTGGAAGCCCAGCGCGATTTCCAAATGGAACACTTGCTCGCCGTGGCATTGGAAACGGAAATGCCCGGGCTCAATGACGCCGGCGTGCACCGGGCCGACGGCAACCTCGTGCACCTGG
>JAGVPM010000021.1 GCA_020052235.1 Candidatus Goldiibacteriota bacterium | reverse complement strand
TGGACCGGCGCACGTAACTTGCTGCCACGCTTCCAGATTGTCCCAGGAATACCCTGACAATTGCGCGTCATAAGCCACCCCGACCGACCCTTGTCCGTTGCGTTCGGCTGCGATGATCCCGGCCACGATGGTTTCGTGCCGGTCAAACTGATCAACTTGGTTGAACTCCATATCTTTTTTATAGTCAACGGAAACATTGTTGTCCAAGTCCGGGTGCAGGTAATTGAATCCTTCGCCCGAATCGCCTTCAAAAATCCCCACCGCACGTTCTTGCCTGTGTAATCCGGCCATGCGCCCTTAATTTTAATTTGCGAAAGGTACCACTGGTCGGAATACAGCGGGTCCGTGGGATCGTCCGCGCTCAGGAGTTTCACGGTAGCCCGCATCGGTTCGCTTTGGCCGGTCCGCTTGTTTTCCACGAATGAGACGGCCCCCGAATTGTCCTGCACGGCGTAGTCAAAGGTGGGAATTCCCAAAAATTTCGGGTCCCGTGTGAATGTGATGATCCCGTTCTCCAGCTTGACTGTCCCGCCTACCGCATTGTCCACGGTCACATTGCGCTGCACGCCGCCGATCAGCATGTATTTGTTGACAATGGAGAGGCTGTTATTTTCCACATCCAGGTCATTGGCCAAAAGCTGGCTGGGATTGATTTGAATAGTTTGGCCGGAGCCAACCACGATGGTGTCGGAAACAGGCAGTGGGGAATTGTTTGTCTGTTTCAGCGCCATATTGAAGTTATCAAAACGGATATTTTCCATATTCTTCAGCGTGTCCACTTCTCCGGTCGCAAGCTTAGTGACCTTGAACCCGTCCGTGGCCTTTTCCACCTTGTATTTCTCATAATTCCCGTGGTACTGGACGACATCGTTGCCTTCACCGCCATCAATGGCATCATTTCCTTCGCTGCCCACAAACAAATCCCCACCTGAGCCACCTTGCAGAATGTCATTTCCCTGGCCGCCGTCCAGGTAGTCATTGCCGTCGCCGCCCACCAAAACATCCGCGCCCCGGTGGCCTCTTAAAATATCGTCCCCGGCTCCGCCGTTGATCAAATCGTCGCCGTCTCCGCCGGAAAGCGCGTCATCGGCCGTGCCGCCGAGGAGTATGTCATTGCCAGCGCCGCCATCTATAAACACATTGCTGTTGCCGCCGCCGATGAATACGTCGTTGCCCGAGCCACCTACCGCCACTTCCACGTTGGATTTGGCCAGGTTCAAGTAAACCCCGCGCGTGTCATTGACAAACACCACATCCCGCCCCCGGCCACCGTCGATGTTCTCCGGCAGATCGTCAGCGTCAATAATAAGCACATCGTTTCCCGCGTCTCCAAACAGCGTGTCGCTCCCAGCCCCGCCTGCGATCCAGTCGTTTTTGATTGTGCCTGAGATCGTGTCATTGCCCGCGCCGCCGAACACGTTGTCCGCGTCGATATCATCTATGTCGATATTCACACCGTTGGGGTCTTGCACCAGGAAACTCGAAACCCCGGCCTGCGACAGTGCGTTGACCCCAAGCAGATTCTCCAGCGTGTTGAACTCATATCCCATGGGGTTGGTGGTAAAATCAATTGCCGCCACTTCCCTCTCGCTGCCTCCCTGTATCATCGTGGACCGGCTCAGCACAGCGCTGCCGTCCAGCCGCTCACGGTCCGCAGCCTGCCGCGCCAGGCTGATGCTTTCCACGCCCAACTCCGCCAGCGTTTTGAGTTCCCCGGCATCTGTTTTTCCGTCGCTGTCCGCGTCCACCCATACCCGCAATTGGCTATAGGCGGTGTCGCTTGCGTCAAAGATGTTGTCATGGTTGGAGTCCAACGTGGC
Organism: Candidatus Goldiibacteriota bacterium; assembly: GCA_020052235.1. Classification (GTDB taxonomy): domain Bacteria; phylum Oederibacteriota; class JAAXVQ01; order JAAXVQ01; family JAAXVQ01; genus JAAXVQ01. Next base: position 6,856 of record JAGVPM010000021.1, on the reverse strand, counting down.
CAGTGCTTCCAGCCCGTCTTTCACGCCTTCCGTGAAATATTCGGATATCGTTTCCGTGATGTCGTCGATTTGCCCGTTGTTGTTTTTGTCCCATACCAAAATCCCATCTTGTGGAGTGGCCCAGGCAGTGGTTTCTTTGTACCCGTCAGCATCCACGTCAAACATGACTTTGGATTGCTCGTAGGGGATGAGCTGCACGCCATCGCCGTTCAAGTCCAACACCAGCGGATCAATGTTGGTGGTCGACCGTGCGTCAATGCTGACGTTGTTCATTCCGGCAAGGTAGACATAATCCTCGGAGCTCACAATGTTGCCAGTCAGTTCGTACTTCTGGATATCATCATCAAAGCTCAACTCGGAAAGCTCGTAGTTGCCGGGCCGGTAGAAATCAGACGCTATCCCGGCCATGGCCGCGTTGTCGTATCCGTCGCCGTTCAGGATGGAGGAATCCATGCTCAACGAATAATCAGCCCCGCCCAGGACTGTGCCATTCATGAACGCTTCGGAAGCGTCTGGAAACAGGTTACCGACCTCGATGTTGACATCCATAAATTCATTGGCGACATAATTGGCAATGTTATATCCACCCTGCAAGACGGCTTCAAGAATCTGGCCTTCCAGGCCCAGAGTCGAAAAGTCAGCGACGCTCAGGTTTACCAAAGCAGCCAGTGCATGAATGCTTTCTCCCGCGACATTCCGGGAAGAAGAGAGGCCTGATGCCATATCCTCAGGATGTTCTAAATTCAACAAACTAAAATTTTCCAAATCATGCGATACCTTGAAATAATATGCCAGCGCTTCAGGTGGGTTCAACATGCCTAAATCAGCTGACGGGCCACCGGCATAATAAGTTTGTCCGACGTGGTCAAAGGAATTTCCGGTCACATCGGTTTGAATCACGTAGTTGGTGATTTTAGATGCCGCGTAATTGGCGCTGTAGTCCTCAGACTTCAAGAGGTCTTTTACACCGACGCCATTGAAGGTGATGGCTTCCAGGCCGTTCTTGGCAGCCAAGTATTCGCTGATCCCGCCGCCAAGCGAATGGCCGGTAAGAATGATATTCTGACCTGCAAGTTGCACATTTTGTTTAAGATCATCTAAAAAAGATTTCGCACTGGCTGCCTGATCGGGCACATTCCCACATGCAATTTGCGCATCGGCCTTCCAGTCGCGCATATCTTTGGGTTCCGAGCCTCGGGAAACCATGATTACCGTAGAGCCATTGCTGTACGCTTCGCCGTAGTAGCCATTACCGCCACTATAGCTTTTAATAAAACTAAAACCTGCCGGTATGCTTCCATAAGGATCAATAGGATCGTGATAAACATATCCGCTTAATTGTAAGGCTGGATTTGCATAATCTGAGCGATAATCAGACATGATATTTCCTCCATTTTCATTGATTAATGGGATTAACTATAAATATTTCCGACATTGTAATTTTGTTTCCGGTCTTAATTTGATAGCCGCCAGCCAGTAAAACATTTCCACCCGGCAAGGTCGTCATTGTGTAAGCAAATCGTGTTATATTCATGGTCCCTACGGATATCACATTCATACTGTTTATATCGATTGCCTCCATAAGTCTTACATACTCGTCTTGAGCCCCACCTATTGTTTCTTGCAGCAAGATAAATTTGTTATTTATAAAAGCAAAATCATTATTTCTAACGCCATACCTAAAATGTCCTGCAATCTCCGATTTGCTTGTTTTAGGATCATATATTTCAAAGGTATTCGAACATCCCTTACCAACGAAATTATCTTGAGGATATCCCCCCATTATCAACACCCGGCCATCCGGCAACAAAGCCAACGATCCTTCCCGATGAAATTCTTGTAAAGTGTATTGCAACTCAAACGTATCAGTTTTAGGATCATAAATTTCAATTGCGCCCAAGCGGTCTGGTTTGGGATCGTTTTCGCTGGGTAGTATTTTTTTTGCCACCCGCTCAGCTATTTCTTCGGGGGTATAGGATATCCCGACTTTGATAAACACCCTCCCGGCCAACATTACCAACGTGGGGCCAATTTGTGAGTCCACATAGTGCATGGACGAGGTAAGTCTGGAAGTATTCGTAACAGGATCATAAAGCTCACAACACCACTCAGCTTTCCATTTCCCAGGGAAATGACCTGTTGCCCCTCCGTAGATAAGCACTATTCCATTATCAAGCAAAACCGCCTGACACTGCCACCGCCGATCTAGCATTTTCCCTACAATGGTGAATTGTTGGGTTGCCGGATCATACTCTTCCACGGTATCGGTTTCCTGCGGTTGGCCATCTTTCCCGCCGCCAAAAAACAACACTTTCCCGTTTTTTAACTTTACTGAGGCATAGTGGACTCTTGGTATATTTAAGCCGCGGATAAGTTTAAACTTGTTTTTTTTACTTAAATAGAGTTCCGCTGTTTTTGAAAAATGAGTTTTTCCCGGATTTGCCCCGCCTGCTATCAACACATTTCCATCATCCAGCAGCGTGGCCGTATGATCGTACCGCGCTTCATGCATATAAGGCCCGCGCTCGAAATATCCGACCGGGTTGTTGGATGTTTGCCTGTGCTTGCAGCTTATTCTCGGCGCAAATACAACCGCCACTGCAAAAAGCAACAGCAAAACGCCTGCCCGGGTCCATGTTTTTTTAGTCATGTACTCTCCAAACGCCATGGATTTTGCCAATCGGTTTGTTCAAACTGGCAATTCACCATTTCTCAGTTCTTTTTTTGTTCCGTGCTCGTGCCTATTAACAGCATTGCAAATATAATTGTCGAGTTTATTGCCAAAGGTATGGCGAGGCCAACAATGCCGCAAAGAAAATTGTCCCAAACACAAGAATGCGGTGCCGACCAGGGTAAACCCGCTCCAATCAGTATCATATAACCGAACATATAAAGAAGCCCCGATGCAACTTCTTTCGCTTCATTTATTTTGACATAAAACAAGATAGTTGCTACTCCAGCAAAAGCAAGAATAGAGCAAGCAAGGTAAATGGTCGCAAGTGTTTTCTTCGTAGTTTGTATTTTGATTTTTTCTGTTTTTTCTTTCCGGGATATGTTCATTCGGAAATACCCACAAAAGATTAATGATAAAACCCATATAGCTGTTATTATTTCATCGATAAATTGATGAAATTCCCCGCTTATTTTCCAGCGTATCATCCAATCATGTTTTTTTCTTCCCTTTGCAGTTTGAATAATATGCTCCGGTTTTAGCGCTGACTCAGCGGCCCCATACTCTTCTTTCAACATTTTTTCAATAGTTGCCAAAACCGCAGCGCGCCTTACCTTTCGTTCTTTATGGGGTATTACTTGCGTATCATGGCTAAAAACGCCCACATGTTTTAACCGCAGCCAAAGAGGGGATTGATAAAACAGGTATTTTTCATGCCAGCGAATGGCGTCAAATAAGGCTTTTTTCCCCTCTTCACTCCCTTTAAATTGTTCGCATAGCTTCGTTTCGTCACTGTATAACTTAGAAAATATGGCCAAGACTGCGCGAATATTTCCGCCTTTAAACATAGCCGCATCCATCGCAGTCCCAATATATGCTATGAAATAGTAGCGCATTGCCTCTTGGTATTTTCCTTCCCTATTCAAATCCCGACTCAATTCATACTGAAGCAGCACATGATTTTTTTCAGCTTTGTCCTTCAGCCATCGAAAAACCTCCGGCGGCAAGGTCTCATGGCTGCGCAAGTCTCGAATAACGTTGGGATACATTTCATAGCCCACTAAAATATTATATTTTTGACGTTTCCAAAAACTGAAATTTCCGAGCAACTCTTGACCTCTATAAGCATCAAGTCCGTGTTTTTTATCATTAATACAGGTGGCTATTGGCGGATTAAAATATGCCTTTCCGCGCGTTAAGATGCTCATAAATATTCCATATCCGGCCAGCAAAAGCAATAATAGGGCTATGATCATCCCTATCCCCGGCAGTATTCGTCTTGATATTGAAGTTGCTTTCTTCGGTTTTTCTTCCAAAATTTTCGTTCCTTATTGTAAATTGGGGCACTTCATTACAGTTTTTCCGTGCCGGATTTTTTTAAGCCTTCCAAAAACTCTTTCAACATTTTAGCCTCCACACCTTTGCCATTAGCCCTGGGTCGGAGGATTTTAGCCTCTTTATCCTTAAACACTCGAGTTTGGACTTCTTCAAGGAGCTTGGCGGCCCCGCCAAAAGGAGCCACCACGTCCACGATCCACAATCTATCACCACTGTTCCAATCTTTCGGAGCCAATTTTGTAACCCCCTGCATCAAACGGGCTTCCACCGTTTCATCCACCAAAGCCCAGCTCACGTATCCCAACGGCCGCTTGTCATCCCGGAAAATGCGGAATTGCATGAGTTGCAGCGGCGGTATAATGAGCCACTCGAAATCAGCGGCAAAGAGATGCTTATGAGCGACCGACCGCATGAGCAGCCACGTCACTGCGCCCAAGGCTTCTTCAATGGAAGGCTTGGCGCTAACCGGAGCTGCTGGCCCAGTTTCCACCCGGTTCGTTTCTTCAAAATTATTGTCTGCTTCAGAACTCCGGCTCACGTTTTTGTCTCCTAAAGCTGAATGCTCCACCACTTCTTTAGACAAGAATTTTCAATTTTCATTGCACTTTTTTTGCACTTTTTTTAAAATGCTTTAACGGCAAAATTAACTCGCAGATCCAAGCAGATATATCTTGAGAAACTGGCTGAATCCGCACATCCCCAAATAAAAGAAAGAAAGTTTAGCATCCTAAAAACATGGTTGTCAAAAACTATTTTGTCGTATTTTTAGTGCAAACCCCTAAAAATCCAATTCACAATATCTTTAGTTATTGCCTCCCCATCGTCGAACGATTTCGTCATCCTAGGATACTCGCGAGAGTATCCTATTTTACTGCCATACATTTTTTACGGCAAGTAATTTGTTGACTTTGTTTGTTTTTGTAAGCAGGGGATCCGGTATGAAAAATAAACAGATCTCGACTGTTTTTAAAAAACGATTGTACCAGAGGTTAAGCCGCTCCCAGCAGTAAATCCACCAGCATGATCATCCGGTTAACCTGCCGACGCCTTGCGCGCTTCTTGGCCCGACTGATGTCTTTAGTTTGCTTCAACCAGTCCTTCATCAAGTACAGCGCGAAATGAATGTGCCACAGTTCCTCAGGCTCGATCTCCAAGATTACCGGCTCACTCGTTCTCAATATCCGCATGATTTCCTTCCTTTCTTGTTTTCGACAACAGCGTGCTCCATTCGTGTCGCTGTTCTTCCCAATCCGTTTTCAGGGCGATTTCACGCGCCTTGTTTTCCGGCTCCGCTTGCGCCAGGTTCGCGAACAAAATTTGCTCCTGTATCCAGGGCGAAAGCGTTTGCAGGGTCAGTATCTGGCTCAGCCTCGCCGGTGAGATGCTCAACCAAACACAGGCCTGCTGGAAGCTTTCCACTTTGCCGGTTTGAAACAGCTGCTGCAACTGATGCGCCAAGAGCAGGCTTTGGAAAAGCTTGGATTGCCTTGGCTGCGATTTTTTCCTGGCCGCCCTATGCCTGATGGCTTTTAAATCCACCTGAAATTCAAAACGCATGAAGGATTCTTCGCTCATGACCTCACCTCGCCTGCTACTTCGTCGTTCAGCAACTTAATCCCTCTGGGATTAAAGGTGATGCCCAATATCTTTGCCTGGGCATCATAGTCAATGGTCTTTACAATCATGCTCAATATCCGGCGCTTTTCTTCCGGGAACAAGGTTTCCCAGATGGGCGTGTTGATGAGCATGGCTTTTTCCAATTCTTCCTGGGTGATAAGCTCGCCTTCAATTTGGGCTTTACGCACCCTTAATTCGCTCGCCCGAGCTTCGTCCCCTTCCTTCTTCAAATCCGTGGTCAGTTCCTTTTCCAAGGCCGAAAGCTCCTGGCGCAGATTCCCTTGCAGCGCTTCCAGCTTGGCTTTTAGCACTTCCGGGCTTTGCGCCATTTTCACCAGGCATTCCAGGACTGCCTTTTCAGCTTCCCCGGCATTTACAGACTTGGTCGGACAGGTATGGTAGCCGTTTTTGATGGCCGAGTTGCAGACATAATAAGCGTAGCGTTTCTTGCCGTGCTTCCGGGTATACGTGTAGACCATGGCCCGGTTGCAGTGCTTGCAATACAAGAGCTTGGTGAGCAATCCGCGGGGGTTTTTGTTCCGGGGATTGACTGAAATAACCCGGTTTTCCTTCTGTATTTCCTGCACGCGGTTGAACAACTCCTCGCTGATGATGGGGTCGTGCATTCCTTTATATATGTGGCCTTGGTATCGGATTTTTCCCGTGTAGGTAAGGCTTTTCAGAAACAAATGCAGGCTGGTCAGGTTGAAATCCTTGCCGCCGAGCTTTCTGTTTGATTTTTTGGAAATAAACTCCTTGGTCTTGTGGCCGCCCTCTCTTAATATTTCCAGCACACGCTGGCCTGACTTTTCCTTGACGTACAGTTCGAATATCTCCCGCACCAGTTTGGCTTCCTGCTCGTTGATAAACAGTTTGTGCGCTTCCCGGTCCAGGTCATACCCAAGAGGAATCATGCCTCCTACCCAACGCCCTTTTCTCCGGGCCGCCCCCATCTTGTCCTTGGTGCGTTCGCTGATGATTTCCCGCTCGAATTGGGCGAATGACAGCAGAATGTTCAAGGTCAGGCGGCCCATGGAGCTATTCGTGTTGAAGGCCTGGGTAATGGAGACGAACGTGACTTCCAACTTGTCGAACAATTCCAATAATTGGGTGAAATCAATCAAAGAGCGGGACAGCCGGTCTACTTTGTAAACCACCACGCAATCAACTTTTTTGTCCTTGATGTCACCAAGCAACTTTTGCAAGGCGGGTCGATCCATGTTCGCACCC
>JAGVPM010000025.1 GCA_020052235.1 Candidatus Goldiibacteriota bacterium | reverse complement strand
TTGCCGCGCTCCCTACGGTCGCTCGCAATGACAGCATTTAAAGGTTTTTCAGTCATTGCGAGAAGCGCAAGCGACGAAGCAATCTCTATTTTAAGCGTTACGACACAGTCTCTCGAGGGAGGGGGAATATGTATAATTGGATACTGTGAGTAAAGGCCCCAAATAAAAAAGGGCACAGGCCTTGAAGGCCGTGCCCTTTTAAATAAAGCGAAAACTAGGAAGCGACTTTTTTAACTTTGTTGGAGCGCAGGCAACGGGTGCAAACCCGTACACGGCGGACATTGCCGTCGATCTCGGCGCGAACTTTTTGCAAGTTCGGCTCCCAAGTCCGCTTTGTCCGGCGCAGCGAGTGGGAAACATTGTTGCCCACTTGCGTGGTTTTATTGCAAATGACGCATTTTTCTGACATGATCGTTTTCACCTCGTTTGAAAAAAAATCAGGGCGCCAATTTAACACGAAGCCCGTTTATTGACAAGGGAAAAATGAAACCGAAAATGGATTTATCTCAACAACAGGAAGCCGTGGCCTGGCTCCTCAAACCGCTGCAATTGGAGACCAAACAGGGTTTCCTGGATAAAGCCGTGGCCGGGGGCCTGGGAATTTGGGTTCCGCGCGTGCGGGAAAAATTGGTTGCGCAGGCGGAATTGGCGGAAAAAATTGCCGCGGATTTATTGGAATCCCTGCAGGGGTATGCCCAGGCTGATCCGGCCGCGCGCCGGGAAAAGATTGCCGAAGTATACCAACGGATAGAAATTTGGAAAAAAGGCGGGAAAACGCACCAAAAAAAACTTCCGGTTTTATCGGTCAAGGCGCCTGCGCTCCGCCAAGTATCGAAGAAACAACTTACGGCTCCGGAAACCACGGAAACTCCAGCGCCAGTTAAAACTGTATTGCCGCCTAGAACCGAAGCCTATCGTCCGGATATGGAAGTGCAATATGTGCGCGGCGTAGGGCCGCAACGCGGGCGTTTGCTGGCCAAGTTGGAGATTCACACCGTGGAGGATTTGCTCCGGCACTTTCCCCGCGATTGGCAAGACCGGAGGCAATTCAACCAGGTGCATGAGTTGGCGGCCGGACAGACGGCCACGGTCATGGGCACGGTGAAACTGCGGTCCACGTTTAGAATCCGGCCCGGGCTTATCTTAACGAAAATTGTGATCGACGATGGCACGGGCATGCTGACGGGAACATGGTTTAACCAACCTTACATGAAGGACCGGTTTAAGGACGGGGAACGGGTGCTGTTTTTCGGCAAAACGGACTTTTATAAGGGCTGGCAAATCGCCAATCCTGATTTTGAACTTTTGGATACGGCTGAAGAGGATTTTATTCACTTGGGCCGGATTGTGCCCGTGTATCCGGCCACGGAGCGCTTGTCACAACGCGTGTTGCGCTCCATGGTGTATGAAGTGCTGGCGCATATGCCCAAGGCCTTTGCGGAATTATTGCCCGCGGGCTTGGTGCAGGCCCGCGGCTATGAGCCGCCGGATCAAGCGTTGCGCAACATTCATTTTCCGGAATCCCCAGAAGTTTTGGAACGGGCGCGCCAACGTTTGATTTTCGAAGAATTGTTTTTGCAGCAAATGGCGGTCATGCGCCTGAAGGAACGCTATCATGAGGAACAAGGCCGGGCTTTAACTATCGCGGGGCCGGTTCTAAAAGCGTTTCGAGCGGGTTTGCCTTTTTCCCTAACCCCAGCGCAGCAACGGGCGCAAGCGCAGCTTTTTAAAGATCTCCAGACAACTCGTCCCATGCACCGGTTGCTGCAGGGAGATGTGGGTTCGGGTAAAACCATTGTGGCGGCTTTGTGCCTGTGCGCGGCCGTGGATTCACAATGCCAGGCTGCGCTCATGGCGCCTACTGAAGTGCTGGCCACGCAGCATTATTTGACCTTGAAAAAAATGTTCGCTCCGCTGGGTGTGAGTGTGGAACTGTTTACCTCCGGGCTAAAGGCCAAGGAAAAGCGAGAGCAGCAGGCCCGCTTGGCTGCCGGGGAAATTAAAATTGCCGTGGGCACGCATGCCTTACTGCAAGAGAGCGTGGCTTTTCATTCCCTGGGCCTGGTGGTGATTGACGAGCAGCACCGTTTCGGGGTGGAGCAACGCGCGCAACTGCGGGCGAAAGGCGAACAGCCGCATGTGCTGGTCATGACCGCCACGCCGATTCCCAGAACATTGGCTTTGACCGTGTACGGCGATTTGGACGTGACTGTGTTGGATGAACTCCCGCCGGGCCGCATACCCGTGCAAACCCACTGGTTGGGACGCTCGCAGGCGCGGAAAGCGTATGAACGCATCACGCAGGAAGTGGCTGCCGGCCGCCAGGCGTACATCGTGTTTCCCCTGATTGAGGAATCCGAGAAACTGGATTTGAAATCTTTGGTGAAAGAATTCGATCGTTTGTCGAAATACATTTTCCCGGACGTGGTTCTGGGGCTTTTGCACGGGCGAATGGGAACGGAGGAAAAGGACGAGGTCATGTCCGCGTTCAAGCGCGGGGAAATAAAGATCATGGCCTCGACCACGGTTATTGAAGTGGGCGTGGATGTGCCTAATGCCACGGTGATGGTTATTGAGGATGCCGACCGTTTCGGCCTGGCGCAACTGCATCAGCTGCGCGGGCGGGTGGGGCGCGGACGGCAGGCCTCGGAGTGCTATGTGATTGCCGATCCCAAGACCGAGGATGGGACAGCGCGGATGGAGATTATCCGCAAGATCAGGGATGGATTCAAACTGGCTGAGGAAGATTTGGCGCTCCGGGGCCCGGGAGAATTTTTTGGCCTGCGCCAGCACGGGTTGCCGGATTTAAAACTGGCGCATTTGGTCCGCGATGCGGATCAAATCGAACCGGCGCGCCAGGCGGTTTTGGAAATTTTAGAGAAAGATCCAAAGTTAAGCAGTCCCGAACACCGGGCACTGAAACAGGGGTATGAAAAAATCTACGGTGAACGCGAAAAACGCGCCTTGGCCGGGTAACGGCCGGGGTTCATGCAGGGAATTTTCTTTTTCAAAATGGAGCTTGCCAGCACAGGTAACCCACCCTATAATATTCTTCCCATATCCACACGTCAACCAAAGGGGGGATCCGAATGAGCAAATCTGAAGCGGCCATGCGCATTCTCATTGTTGAAGATGAGCCGGATATTATGGAACTGGTCAAAGTCACGCTTTCCGATGGGAATTACGAGCTTTTGGAAGCCAAAGATGGTGAAGCCGGATTCAGGCTCGCGGTGGATGAGCATCCGGATTTGATTCTGCTGGATATTATGCTGCCGAAAATGGACGGATACGAAGTGTGCCGCCGTTTAAAATCCGATCCCAAAACTGCCACTATGCCCGTGTTGATGCTTACGGCCTTTGGCCAGAAGCGGGAAATCGAAGAGGGTTTTAAAGTCAAAGCCGATGATTATATTGTCAAGCCGTTTGAGCCTCTTAAATTACGGGAACGGGTCCGTAAATTTCTGGAAACCGCGCATCCTGCGGTCTAATTCCGAAATTTTTTTATGCAAATAATTGTCGGCCGTTTCCGCGGCCTTAAATTGCAATCTCCTCCGGGTCAAGACGCACGTCCTACCTTAAGCCGCATTCGACAAGCTTTGTTTAATATTTTGGCGCCGGATTTGGCGCAGGCTGATTTCTTGGACGTGTACGCCGGAAGCGGAAGCATAGGGCTGGAAGCTTACAGCCAGGGCTGCCGTTCGGTGGTGCTCGTGGAAGCCCATCCGGTCATTGGGAAAACCTTAAAACAAAACGCCCTGCGCCTGGACCCGGCGCAAACGCACGTAACGGTATTGGCCTCGGATGCCAAACTTGCAGTCACCCGCTTACTCCAACAGGAACGGAAATTTGACCTGGTTTTTTTTGATCCGCCGTATGGCATTCAGGCGATTTCCGAGTGGGAGCAGGGGGATGACTTGGCGGAATTGCTCAAACCCGAGGGGCAAATGATTTTCCAGCACAGCCGGCGCGACGCTGTCCCGGAAACGATGGCCGGATGCCGCCGGGTCAAACAACGCATGTATGGGGAAACCACGCTGAGCTTTTATATGCACGAGCGTTCTACAACGTAGGGGCGATCCTTGTGATCGCCCAGGCAATAAAACATTAAATAGTTCTTGTTGCGGAAAGTCTTTTTATGTTTTCTGAAATTCCTCTCCCTTTGGAGACTGTGTCGTAACGCTTAAAATAGAGATTGCTTCGTCGCTTACGCTTCTCGCAATGACTGAAAAACCTTTAAATGCTGTCATTGCGAGCGACCGTAGGGAGCGCGGCAATCTCGTTTTTCGCGTTACGACACAGTCTCCAAATCCTGGGGAGGGGAATACTCAAAAAACCTTAGAAAGTTTTTCCGTAACAGATACTGAATAAGGATGACTGCCATGTTTTTTTCTTTTAAAAAATGCGTTTGGCTCTGCCTGGGACTAATCGCCGGTTTATCCGCGCCCCTGGGCTGGGCCGCGGATTCCGAACTGGACAAACTCAAGGCATCCCTGGCTGCCGGGCCTGAATACAAACGCATTCTTTCCATCCAATCCTTGAGCCGTTATTCCACTCCCGAAGTACATGCGTTAATTACGCATGCCATGCTCTATGACCATGCCACACCCGTGCGCCGCGCGGCGCAGCGGGCCTTGGCGAACGTGGACGACCCGCAGATCGTGGCTGCCCTGATTCAAGCCGTGGAAACGCCGGAACGCCGCGTGCGCCTGGCGGCACTGGAAGCGTTGGGGTTGGTGCGCGATGCTTCTGGGGCGGACTTGATCTTGAAAGGCATCCAAAAAGATCCCGGAGACCTGGAAATGACCCTGGTGGGGCTGCAGGCCTTGCGCGAATTTGTTTACCGCACGGAACCGAATGCGGGGTTCGAGAAAAAGCTGACGGCCTATTTGCCGCCGCCTAAATCCTGGTGGATTTTCACCCGGCATGACCAATCACGCATTCAAAAAACCGCATTGACGGTTTTGGGCATTTTGGCCCGCCCGGGTTCCTTGCCGGATTTGATGCCCCTATGGGAACGCGCGGACAATAAAGCGAAGGTGTTTCTGGCTGACGCCTTTGCCAACATCGGCTGGCAGCCGCCGGTGCCTTTGCTGATCCGGGGCCTTCAAGCCAAGGATGCGGATGTGGTGATTCATTCTTTGTATGCCCTGGGGCACATTCAAGCCTTTTCAGCCTTGGGACCGATCCGGAACTTGTTGGAACAAAGCCGCAATGCGCGTGTGCAGATGGCGGGCATCCAAGCCTTGATCGCCATTCCGGAGCCGGAGAATGCTGCGGTTATGATTAAGTTTTTGAAAAATAATGATCTGAGCGTGCGGCATTGGGCCGCATACGGCTTGGGAGCCTTGGGGGCCAAGCAGACCGCACCAATATTGCTGCAACAGTTGGACGATCCTTCGAGCTTGGTACGGGCCACCGCTGTCATAGCCCTGAGCGCTTTGAACTATCATGAAGCAGAACCCAAACTCCTGAATATTTTGTCCGATGAGAAGCAACCCGTTGAAGTCCGCGTGGCCACGGCCAAAGCTTTGATGACCCTGAAAAATACCAGCGGCGTGGATGTATATTGGAAAGAGTTGCACAGCAAGGAATTGGAGTGGGATGCCCGTTTGCAATATGCCCTGGCGCTGGGCAACTGCCGGAATAATAGCTACCGGGAACGCTTGGCCGATGAACTGGGTTCTTCGCATTTCCCGATTTCTTTTTCCGCGGCCCTGGCACTGGGCGTGATGGGGAACTCCCAAGCTGTACCGCTTTTAATCCAGTCCCTGGATCACGGCAGCCCGCTGATCCGGCAATATGCCATTTTGGGCTTGGAGGCGTTTAAATTTCAAGAAGTGTTGAGCGCCTTGGCGAGTACGGCCAACGAAGATTGGGATCCGGTGGTACGCATCTTGTGCGCGGCCCGCTTGGCGGCGTCAGGCTATCCGGAGTATCGCGTCATGCTTTGGAATTGCCTGGATAACTCCAAAGAAGATATCCGCTCCGAAGCCCTCATCGGCCTGGGGCGTTCGGCTGATCCAATGATCCTCAAACAATTAAAGTGGTACCTCCGCCGCGAGCCCTCCATCCCCGTGCGCGAAACCATCTGGCGCATCCTGCGCGAAGCGGAGAAAAGCCGTCCTGAATGAGCCGATTGGAAAACATTCGTAAGAAATGATATAATTGCTTAATCAATCTAAACGGGGGCCGTTTATTATGCCCGTGAACCATGGGTGTGTCCGATTGGTCTTTGGTTTGGCCTGGGCGCTGAGTTTGGGGTTTGCGGTTCCGGTTTTTGCGGTTTCCTCTTTTTCTTCCCAGTATGATCCAATTGCCCGCAAAGCAGTGATAACCCTGGCCGATGTTTTGCCCATGCACCGGGTTCAGCCTCAGGGAAATTGGGTATCCGTGGATTGGTCTGGGCCGCAGCCCAACCATTTGAAAACTTCCGAAAACGACCAGCCTGAACTGCCGTATGTTGAGTATTGGATTTCCGTGCCGGAAAACACCCGCGTGCTCTCCGTGAGTTTGAAAAGCGTCCGGGAAGAAATTTCCCTGACAGCGCCGGTGGCGCCGGTTCAGCGCCCGTATGTCCCGGCGCCCGGGGTGACGCCGCCGCCTTTGCAGGCTGATGAAAAAACTTACGCGTCTTCAAATGAATATCCTGCCGGGGATTATGCTTATACGATTACCCGCAAGGGAAGCGCCCGGATTTTGGAACTCAAAGTCTATGCCTGTAAATATTTGGGCGCGGGGAAAAAAATAATTCTGTACCGCAATCCCAAGATCAAACTGGAATTGGAAGTACCCCGCTGGGCCCCTTCGCCTGAACCAAAAAACGTCATGGACGCGGAGATCAAACGCAAGCTGGTCAATCCAGAGGAAGCGTTTTTCGGAATTCCCTTGAGGCCGTGAGTATGGGCAAAACACTGCGCGGGATCATGGTGGCGATCGGATTGGCAACAGGGTGGGCGCAGGCGGCCCAGGCTGCCAGCTTGTGCACGGGCACTCCGGCGGACTTGGTCATCATCACCACCTCGGACTTGACGGCTATGTGAACACCAAAAACGCGGCCGGCATTGCCACTACCGTGTGCGCTGTCAGCGACATCACGGCCAATTACTCCGGCGTCGACACGGCTGAGAAAATCCGCAATTACATTATTGATGCCTACAATACCTGGGCCATTTCCTACGTAATCCTGGGCGGGGATGAAAACCATATTCCGGCCAAATCCTATTCCGGAGTCAGCGACAATTATTATTACAATTTAACTGGCAGCAATCCGTTTTTCGGGGCCCCCACGGTTTTGGGCGGCCGTTTGCCCGGCAGGACTTTTTCCCAAACGCAGAAAATCGCCAATCAGTGGGCCGCATATGACGGCAATGGGGCTTGGGCGCGCAACATGCTCTACTGTACCTGGGCGGCCGATGAACTGGCAGGCATCAGCAAATTTAGTGGCACAAGTATTCCAGATACCGGCGACACGGCCATGCAGATCGTATCCCAAATCAGCGCCGGCAAGGGCATGGTAACCTATTTCGGGCACGGCTGGGAGGGCGGCTGGTCCACCTGCAGTTTGAATTATGGCAATGTGCAGTCCGTGACAAACGGCGTCCAATTGCCCTATGTTGTTGCCGGAGCTTGCCGTACCGGAGATTTTACTGCAACTAATAGCTTTGCAGAAGCGGTTTTCGATCCGCCGGCCGGAGGCGTCATTGCGTATGCGGGCTCCAACAAAGATATTTCCGTGGGCGAAGGGTCGGGGACCATTTACTCCATTTTCAATGCCTTCAAGACGAGCTATTTTGACAATGGCCGGGTCCGTCCCAGCGCCACTTTTTTTCTTTCAGTCAACACCTTGAATTTTAATTTTCTGGGCGATCCCACGGCTGAGATGGATTTTCGCCTGCCCGGAGACGTAACCCCGCCTGTGATTGATGCGCAGCAGGTTGGTCCGGCCTTGATCACGGCGTATCAAAGCGTGTCCGCCTATGCCACGATCACCGACAACGATGAGGTCAGTTCGCACGTCCGGCTGGAGGTAACCAAGCCCGATGCTTCCCACGTCAACTGGAACTTGTCCCGCAGCGGCTATTCCGCGCTTTACTCCGGGATGTTTTCGGACACCGGCTTAACCGGCGGCTATTCCTGCACACTGCATGCCAAGGATATTTCCGGCAATGAGCGCGTTGGGACACCGCTGCTTTTTACCGTGCAGGCGGATATCACGCCGCCGGTGGTTTCATATCAGGAAGTCACACCCACGCAAGCCGGGCCTTTCACACCCATCAGCATCAATGCCGGTGTCACCGATGATTCGAATGCATCCGTTACCTGCACACTGACGGTTACAAAACCCAACAGCGTGGTTGATGTGATCACGGGGGTTTGGTACGGTTCGTATACCTATCCGGATACTGTTTTGGCTGGATTTTATAAAGTGCAATTGCAGTTTCAGGACAAATCCAACAATCCCACTCCGGCAACGCTGATCACTAATTTCCCGCCGGATTATGCGTTTAAAATTGATCCGGATACGCAAGCACCGGTTATTGCCGGAGCCTGGATCGTTAATCCCATGGGCGGCGGTTTCCCGCAATTCCCTGGTGACAAGCGGCTTCCGGTTGCGGCCGCGGGGAGTATGGTTTCGTTCTGGGTCGATGCCCAGGATAATTTGACCTCCAATATGTGGTAAATCAGCTGGGCGGACGTGGTGGCGCCGGACAGCTCAACGACCCGAACCAATAATTTTATGTGGGCCGGGCCTGGGGCTTATCCGCCGGCTACGGGCTACTACTCCATGCCGTTTACGGTTTCGCAAAGCGGTTTTTACTCCGCGACCATCACGGTCCAAGATCAAGTGGGCAATACCGCTCAGGCCTATGCCGGGCGCATCAGCGTTTATGCGGCCCCGTCGGGACTGACGGCCAATGCAGTGGGCAATCAGGTGAACCTGGCTTGGGTGGCCGCGCAGTCCGGATATCCCATCACGGGCTATACGTCCAGTATTTCAGTCACGCCCAGCATTACTGCCACGGGCACATGCACGAGCACGATTTCACCGACACCCACCCTCACGCTCACCGCCATCCGGAAAATAGATTTCCGCGAGGAGCGCGTGCTGGCCTATCCCAATCCCGCCCGGGGGCAAATCCGGTTTGCCTGGGACGAGCCCGGGGCGGACACGGTTTCCATTCACCTCTACAATCTGTCCGGAGAGCGGATCGCGGCCTTGCGCGTCAATAGCCCATCCGGCAGCCTGGTTTGGGATTGCGCCGGGGTGGCGCCCGGAATATATTTGCATCAAACCGTGCTGACGGTTCAAGGGCATGAACAAAAATTGCCTGTGAAAAAAGTGGCGATCATCCGGTAAAAGAAACGCGCGGCTGAAGCTGTTGGAAAAATTTCCCGCTTACCTTATATAATGTGTCCGGCAAATCTAAAAATGTCTGTGTGCTCTGTTGGCTTGAAAATTTAACAAAATCATTGAAGTTGCTAAATCACTGGTATATAGTCTTTTTTTGGGCAATATTGCCAGGCTCAAAATTGTCGGTCGGTTTTAAAAAGGGGAAAAATTGTGAAGAAAATTTATGTGATTTTGTTTGGAACCGTGATGCTCCTGGGTCTTGCCATCGCGCCCGTATGGGCCACTTGGATTCAAGTCGGCGACAGTATAAATCTTGACACCGGAAAAGCCACCAAGGACACAAGCTTAACACAATATAACGGCGTGCCGTATATTGCCTGGTGCGAGGAAGCCAGTGATGGTCATATGGCGCTTAATGTTAAACATTGGAATGGCACGGCCTGGGTGTTGGACGCCAACCGGCTGAATATTCTTGGATATACGGATGCATTTTACCCGGCGCTAGCCGTATATAACGGGACGCCCTATGTGGCCTGGTGCGAAAATTTATCGGTGTATGTCAAACATTGGAATGGGTTGGGCTGGCAACAAGACGGCAGCAGTGTGAATGCGAATCTGGCACAGATTCGCCCGTTTGGTTTCGTTTTTTCTAACGGCACTCCCTATATCGCCTATGTGGAACGGCAAGGTATTTATGACCAAGTTTTAGTCAAACATTGGACCGGAGGTGCCTGGCAACAGGATGGCGGAAATCTAAATTCGAATATCAATACGAATGCGGCCAATCCAAGCCTGGCGGTCTCCAATGACAACACAGTCTATGTCACGTATTATGACGATGACCCAAACTATGGTTTTTTGGTTAAACATTGGGGGGGGGCTTGGGTACAAGATGGCGGGGTGATTCCGGGCCCTAGAATGGGAGCCTCCGTTCTCATTGCCATGCTTAACACAACCCCATATGTAACATTTGGACAATGGAATGGAACAAATACCGTTTTATACATGAAATATCTAAATGGCGCTAACTGGTCAGATGGCGGTTATTTAAATAATGATTTTAATAAGCAATTTGCAAATTCAAGTTTGACGATTTGTAACGGTATACCCTATGTTGCATGGGAGGAGACCAACGGGGTAACTTATCAGCTCTATGTCAAACATTGGAATGGAAATGCCTGGGTGCCTGACGGCACAAGTTTAAATATGAATTTGAATCAAAATGCGGACAAAAATGTGAGTGTTGTGGATATAAACGGCACCCCCTTTCTTGCGTGGTGTGAGTCAAACGGTACGAATACTCAGGTGTATGTTAAACGGATGGTTCCAGATTGCATTTCATTGGTTGATCCGAATTACTCCACGGCAGAACGAACAGCCCAAGTCTCTATTACGGGTTCGGGTTTTGCTCCGCCGCCAGTGGCGAAGTTGATCCGTTCGGGCAGCCCGGATATAGCCAGCACTGGGGCAACGCAAAACAGCGCTTTTAATTTCACTTACACATTCCCGAGTTCAATAGTGAAGTGCAACACTTAACTGTTTGAAGCTTCCGCGATAGAATAAGCGGATATGAAACCAAACTACCAGCACTTGTCATCGAA
>JAGVPM010000162.1 GCA_020052235.1 Candidatus Goldiibacteriota bacterium | reverse complement strand
TTCGATGACAAGTGCTGGTAGTTTGGTTTCATATCCGCTTATTCTATCGCGGAAGCTTCAAACAGTTAAGTGTTGCACTTCACTATTGAACTCGGGATTATTATCTTACTCAGGACGGAAAAGATTTTACTAAGGGATTTATCGCAGAAAACGATTTCGTAAGTTCCTACAGTGCAATGATTTTAAACCGGGAATCCTATTTTTGGATCGAAGCCATGGAAGATTCAAGTGTAATACTTATCAATTATAAAAATTGGCGGAAACTTGTTAAAAACCATGGATGCTGGGATTCGTTACTTAAAGTATTCCTGGAAAAAGTATTCATAAAAAAGGAAAACAGGGAAAAGGAATTTCTTTTAGATAACGCAGAGACCAGATATAAAAACTTTTTAAGAGAGTATCCGAAACTTGAGCAACGGATTAAACAACACCATATAGCTTCCTATCTTGGAATTACCCCAGTGGCATTAAGCAGAATCCGAAATAAATTTATTAACCTAGGTTAATGAACCAACGATTCATCCGGGTGTATGCTTTCTTCAGAAGCTTAAAGAAAGGAGCACATTATGAAAAAATTGCAATGGACTGGAAATACTGTTCTTATCACAGGCGGGAGCTCGGGAATAGGCTTTGAACTCGCCAAGGTTTTATCTGAAAAAGGAAACAAGGTAATTATTTGCGGACGTTCGGCGGAGAAATTGGAAAAAGCCAAACGCGAAATTCCCTCAGTGCACATTGTTCAATGCGATGTGTCATTGAATTCCGATTGCGAAAAATTATTCAACTGGATTATCAAGCAACATCCGGATTGCAATATGCTTATAAACAATGCCGCGTATGCAAATCATATGGATATCAGCAACGATGATGAATTTGTCAATAAAGCCGTGCACGAGATGCGGACAAATTTTATCGCTCCGGTGACTTTGATCCGGTTGTTTCTTCCGCATCTTGGGATGAAAAAAAACAGCGCCGTCATTAATGTAACCACCGGGCTGGTTTATTTGCCCAAAGCCGTAGAACCCATCTATTGCGCTTCAAAAGCGGCATTGCATTCCTTTACGCAGACATTGCGGCTTCAAATCAAGAACCTGCCAATAAAAGTCATAGAAATATTCCCGCCCGCCGTGGACACTCCTTTTCATCAGGGAAGAGTTCCAAAGATTGCCATTTCCGTTGAAAGCGCGGTCAAGGAGATTGTTGCAGGGCTTGAAAAGAATAAAAATGAGATTCGCGTTGCAGGCTCCAAGCTGGTGTACGCCATATCGCGAATCGCGCCTGCTTTTGGTCTGAAAAAGATAAACGAACTCTGACAAAGTGAGAAATATTCCGGGAATTTTTGATTAGTTACAAGTAAACTTTATTCATCCTATTTTCCACAACCCGTAGACCATCTTTAAAAATTAAATACCATCTATTGAATTTTTTCATATATAAAATCAGACAAACCACAAAAAAATAACAAAAGGAGTATCAAAACGAAACGCGAACCATAAAATAATTTAAAATAAATAAAAAAGCGCAAACGAGATTTGAGTCGTTGGAAATCATCTGATATAATTCTATAGCTTACTTCAACATTATATAAAAGGCACATCAAAGGATTTTGGGATGATATTTAAAAAAATTATTTTCCTTCGTTTCGAATCCTTCTTTTCCATTGGGCAATGGTTGCAGCCGGGGATGAAGGTTTGGAGTAAAAGTTTGGCACTTTGCTTGTGCGTGACCTTTATTTTTCCCTACCTGACTTGGGCTTTTTCCCCGCCCGCCCTATCCGCGGCTGAAACATTGCAATTCAATCAAAAATCCGTAACCATTCCCGAAAAACTCGGTTCCATTATCCAGACCCACCGCGGAGGCGAGCGGCTGGTTATTTGCATTCAGGATTTGCACTGCAATTATGAAGTACAAAAAAACATTGCGGGGATGATTAATTTTGCCGCCGAACACTATGGGGTTAACTTGGTGGCGGTCGAAGGCGCTTCATTGCCCATCAATGTAAAACGGCTGGCTGCATATCCCGCTGACTGGGCCAGGCAAGACATCGGCGAGTATTTATTGAAAGAAGGAAAAATTACAGGGCCGGAATTTATGGCTGCAACCGGCAAGCGTTTAATCCGGCTGGAAGGCATAGAAAATCCGGCTTTGTATCAAAGCAGCTTAAAGTTGGTGCAATCGTTTCTGACTGAAGAAAACGCAGGGTATGTTCAGGATTTGCGGGACGGATTGAACGGCCTGAAACCCGCGGTATATACTTCCGAACTTTTATCCCTGGATCAAGGCAAGCAAGCCTACCGGGAAGGCAAACTTACGCTTTTAAAATATGCGCTGATGCTGAGCACGCGCGCGCAGGGACAAGGGGTGGACTGCGGCGCGTATCCGAATTTTCAGAAGTATACGAGCCTGCGGCAGGAGACTTCGGACAACACGGCGGACTCGGAGGAATTGTTTAAGGAAATTGATGCTGTGGAACAAACGTTGCGGCGCGGGTTGTATCAAAACGAGCTGCAGGCGCGCTTGGATGAAATGGAATTCCGCTTGGATGGAATGGAACGGCTGTTGAACATCTCCGCGTCGGCTGAAGATTTGGCGGTTTTTTTAAAACACCCTGCGGCATTTAATGTACAGGCGTTTTCCGAATTCATTCAGCAGACGCAGCCCGGGGGGGAATGGGTCCCGGATGCGGAAGCCGGGCAGTTGGACGCGGTTTTGGAGCAGGTGAAAACTTTTTATCAATTGGCCGATCAGCGCAGCGTAATGTTTGTGGAAAATTTGCGACGGAGCATGGAAAAGCACCAAACCAAAATCTCGGTTTTGATCACCGGCGGGTTTCATACGGAACAGATTTTGGCGCGCTTGAAGGTGCAAGGCCTGTCTTACGTCAGCGTAAAACCGCGGATTACCCGGCAGGATGTTGCCAATCCCTATTTTGATTTATTGCGGGACCGGCATACACCGCTGGAAAAGTTGCTGGAAAAAAATCAGACAATCTTGGCCGTGGCCAGCCGGTTCCCGCAAGTCGCCGAGAACACTCAGGTGGATCTTCAAAAGCAGCCGGAAAATGTGCGCCTGCTGGATCGAACCATTGGCGTGCTGGAAAACCTGGCGGATATTATTGACCGGGCCGAGCAAAAATTTGCCGGCAATCCGCAGATGCCGGCCCTGGCACGTTCGGTTAAAGCGTGGGAAAAAACCGGAACCTTGATTGTGGAATTAAAGGAAGGGTTGGCGGCCGTGCTGCGTAAACCCGGAGCCGCGTGGACTGCCTATGAAGAAACCGCCCAGGTGGTGCCGCTGAGTTTGAAGAGCTGGCATGTTGCACTGTTGGATCGAACCACGTTAACGAAGCTGGAACCCAAGCTGGAGGCGGACGGTCCCGGCCTTGGAACGGCTTTTAGCCAGGATATGTTTGAAAAATTGTCCCTGCTGGGGATTCTTTCCTTACCGGTTATTTTATTCTTTTTTACACCGTTTTCCACCTGGTTGGTATTCATCGTTGGAGCGGGGTATCTTGCGACACTGGTGCTGCTGCCGGTTGCTGTGGCTCATGCCGTACGCCGGGCATTAACCTATACAGGCATAAACTGTGGACCCTCGCGGCTTCTTTTCAGGAACGCCGAAGACATCCGCGCCATACAAAGTTACCTGGACAATGCCCAGGGGAAAATTTCATATTACCTTTTCGACGAAAATTCCGGACGCAGCGGCCGGTTGTTCGTGGATCGTTTGGCGCTGCAGCATTTGAATTGGTTTTACCGCGCGGTGATTTGGCTGCATGAAATGATGCATGCCAAGCTGGGATTGCGTTTGGAATTTGTCGCCGTGCCCATGACTTTGTGCCTGCCTTGGGGAATCATCAGCACGCTGCTGATTGCCCTAAGCTTGTGGCTGAATCCGGACTCAGTGTTTTTCTTCGCCGGTTTGCTGGTGTACAACGTGGCGGTGGTGCCGGCGTTTTCCAATTGGCTGGCCAGGCGCATTGGAGTCCGGCAAAACTTTGGCGGGCATGAGGGGTTGAGCACCTCGCGCTGGACGCCGATGAGTAATCTTGAAATTGACGCCTATCTTTCCGCATACGCGCACGAAACTTCCAAGCGTGCCGCAGTGATAACTTCGGCAGCTCAGGTGGAGAAAAGAGCGGAACAGATGACCTTTTGGCGGCATTGGCTGCGCGGGGATGCCCATAGCCCCAATGCGGCCCTGGTGAAATGCCCGAACCGTGTAGAGGATATTTTACTGATCAAATCGGATTATAGGCCCGGGGACTTGGAAACATTGCGCCAAGCCGTGCGCGCAACGGAGAAAAAAACGTTGGTGGTTGTGCTGGCCGACAATGGCTCGGACCCGGCGGTCATGGAAAAAGCCGTCCGTTCCAACAGCACGGAGACTGACCGGCAGGCATTGCAACAGGCTCAAGCCCAAAGGCAGGAACGCAGCCGCCGGGTTTTGGACGATCTGCGCCAGGTGCTGCGCGCAGACCGTCGCGGTATCCGGGTTTTGGATACACAGATCCGCTCGACGGCGTACAGTTTAACCCGGTTGAAGGATTTGTCGCGGATTTATAAACGCCGGCTGCAGGGATTAAAATTCGATCACGTGACGCCCATGGTGGTGGCCAGCGAGCCGCATGGGCATGTTGTGCGCTTGAAAAAAGTTATTTCCTGGATGCGGCAAAACGGATATAAGCGCATGGTGTTTTTAGGCGATTATTTGGGAAAATACGGCGAAGCGCTTAAACCCGTTTCGCGTCCCGAACAACAGGTGACGGGATTTGAAGTCATTGACGAGCTTCGCCAATTGATGCTGGAAGACGATATTCAAATCAGCGCCCTGATGGGAAAAAGCGAACACATGTTCATCCGCGCCATGCTGGGAGATCCCGAGTCGAGCGCGATATGGCTTAATCAATTGTTCGAAGGCAAAACCGTGCTGCGGGATTTGCAAAGGCTTTCAGTAGAAAAGATAACCGAAAAAACTCCGGCCTTGCGCGCGCGCGACATTCAAAACGCCCGGGTTTTTGATCAAATGCTGCGCCGGATCGTTAATCCTGAAAATCGCACCCTGAGTAACGAGGAATGGGACGCGGCCTGGAGCCAATGGTTCCGGTTTCATCCCAAGTTGCTCGAAATCGCCGAGTTCATGGCGGACCATATGCGTTTCGTGTACTTTGAAGACGATTGGCGCAACCTGTATATGGTGGGCGGCATTAATCCCGAGCTTGACTGGCGCGGCCTTAAAGGTGTGGCGGCCCTGAGGGGCATGGAGCGGGAATTTAAGGAAACAGTCAAGAGCGGGCTGCGGCTTACCCGCTTGATTCAGGAAATTTGGATGATCATGGAACAACCCGTGGCCGGCGCCGGAGAGCAAGAGATTGCGGAGCGGATCGAACAAGCGCTGACGTTAATTCAGGAAGAGCGTAAAATTAACCGCCGGATGGACCGGGAGGTTGTCCCGGCCGCTATTTTGGACACGGCCGAAAACATTTTGGTTGACCGTTTGAATTCCGGCGTTCGTGCCACGCCGGAGCAATTGCATGAACTATTCACCCGTTTTTTTTCCTCGCTCCGGGAAATTTCCAGCCCGCTTCCCGATGTGTTTAAGCAGGTTTTTGAAGACGCCGATCAGGCCGCGTCGCCGTTCAACTTGGATCAACCCGGGGGATTGAAAGAAGCGGAGCTCCAGGCACGGCAAGCCCGCCGCAATGAGTTGGGGATCAATACCATCATCAATCCCGCCAATTTTACCGAAGGTGTTCAGGAATTGGGACAAATCCACGTTACGGACCGGCACGGAGTGCGGCGGTATGCGGTGGATTCATTGGCCGGCCCGCAACCCAAGTACGAACCGTTATTGGCCGCGCGCATTAAAGATGAAACCGCGGTCACGGAGGAGCGCAAGCGTTATTTGCAGGCACATCGAGGCGCTGCTTTGGGCGCCAACGAAAAAGTGACTTCGTTGGAGCGCGTCTTTGAATTTAAAAAAGCCAGCGTGGATGCCGTTTTGGCGGATTATGAAAAATTACTGCCGGCACGGAAAGACAACTGGGCCACGAGAACGCTGGGCACGGCACGCTACATGATCCGGGCATTTCAAACGGCCCAGATCCAGCCGGCGGGTTGGGGCCGCAGCTGGCTTATTACCTTGGTCTACTGGGGTGTTTGGGGAGGGATTTTAGGGCTAGTGGCCTGGGCCGGGCTTAATCATGGAAGCGCACCCGAGGGTTGGATGCTCGGCATGGTGTTGGGCCTGACCCCGGACACAAACCAGGTCCTGGCCCCGCGGATCTATGCCAACCTTGGGCTTCCGGTTCAATGGAAGGCCCGGTTGCAGGAGAACGTCCAAGCGGTCCGGGACGCCGGGCAAGTGAAAATAGATGTGTACAACCGTTTTGTCAAAACCAGCCTGGCTTCGATCGGCCCCAATTATCATATCAATAAATTGATGAACCTGGAGTCCGCGGCCGACAAAACGTTTCAGGAAATCGAGCCCGCGCTTCGTCATCGTCCCGGCGCCATGGAATACATCACATTCTTTTTAAAAATTCAGATCGTGATTCATCAAACACTCAATCGCGCTGTTCGGCGTCCGCACCTGGATCTTGTGACCCGCTTCCAAACGGCTTTGAAAAGCGATGCCCGGTATCCCAGGTTGTTGGAAGCCTATCAGCGAAGTTATGGTTCTTTCGCCGATGCCCGCGGGCATGTGGATGAAAGCGCGCTGATTCGGAATCTGATTGGGGTTATTCTGGCCCGCCGCGCCTTGGGAGAATATGACCTGAGGCTTAGTTTGAAGGATGGGACATCCATTTCCCTCCGGGAATTCTGGCCGCAGGCGGATTACGTGATCGTGGACTCGACGGGCTTTCTGGAAGCTCAGGTCAAGCAGGCGGCGCGGGAATCCTTTGGCCGGGAAGAAACCATAAAGGTTTACCAGGAATCGCAAAAACAACAGAGTACACACGCAGAAAGCGTGGGCGATATTTTGCAAAAATCACCCGCCAACTATCTGGCGCTGAAAAAAATTATTCGCACTTTATACCCGGATACGGCCCGCCGTTTGGCTCAAGAATATGGAAGCGGGGACCTGATGGAAGATTTTTTAGAGGAAGATTTGCTTAGAATCCAGGATGGATTGGAAAAACAAAGGCCGGTACATGAAGGAGCGTGGAAACAATATTTTGTTTCTATCCGGAAGGATCTGGCGGTGGTAGCGGATTTTTTCCTTTTCCAAAAGGTTGTTCAATATTTAGATACTACGGAAAATTTGAATCTGCAGACGCCTTCGGTTTTCCAGGATTATTTTTCTTCTTTGCAAACGTTTGGCGACCGGGTGGATGCCCTGATCGACACCGCCGGTTTGAGCAATGCCGAAGTGGGAGCGGCCGTGGGGCGGAAAGCGGATGCGGTGACAGGATGGCGCTCCAACCGAAAACTCCCCGAGCCCCCGGTGCTGGCGAAATTGGCCGAGTTCTTGGCCAACAGCTTAGGACGTCCCGTTTCCCCGGCATGGCTGTTGCTGGGCCGGGAAATGCCCGCTGCCCTAAAAACTTGGAGTACGTTCGCCAATCGGCTGGATGTGCTGTTGATGCTCTCCGGCCTGACCCAAAGCGAGTTGGCGCAGGAAGTGGGTGTGAATGCTGCGACAGTGAAAAACCGGAAAAACCGGAACACACAGATTAAAGACATCGACATGTACGCACGCATGGCCGTTGTGTTCAGCCGCGCGTTGGGTATAAAAATTGATCCGTCTATGCTGATGTACGGCTGCAGTACGGCCGAGCTGCTGCGCAGCACCGAGGTGCCCGATCCCTGGAGCGGGAAAGCCGTGCCGGTGACAGTTGGTGTGCGCATCCAGGCGTTGCGCTTGGCTAAAGGTTGGACCTTGGAAGACTTGGCGCAACAGCTTCAGATGTCTTTCATTGGCGTCCAGAAGTGGGAGTTATTGGGCACACAGCCCTTGCTTCCCACGCTGAAAAAATTCTCCGTGTTGTTTAAAATTAACATCCCGGAACTGGCCTATGGAAAGTCCCTGACCGCCCTTCTATCCGAGAGCCGCACGATGGGTGAAAAATTGAGATGGGTGCGTGTGGCTCTGGGAATGGAAGCCGAGGACATGTCCGCCGCCTTGAAAACCCTTGGTGTGCAGGGCGCCGCTCCAAATACCGTGCTCAATTGGGAGCGGGACGATATGCAGCCGAAAAACGAGGATACCTATCTGGCGTATGTGGAATTATTGTTGCAAAACGGATATTCGAAGCTGGACGGTTGCTTGTTTATCGAGGGGAAGACACTGCCGGGGTTGCTGGAAGACGGGTTTCGGCATCCGGAAAAAGGTACTGGCGAAGTACTGCGGTATTTTCGTCTGGCCAGCGGATTGAGCCGCGAGGTACTGGCGGAACGGTTAGGTGTAAGCCTGGACACGCTCCGGAGGTGGGAACGCGGCGAACCAGTTCCCAGCTCTCAGCGGCAGCATATGTTGGAGATTTTGCGCCAAGGACGAAGCAATGGTTTGATCACGCAATTGGAAATTGCGCTGGGTATTGACGCGGAGAAAATACCGGAAGCAGTCCGGGCACCGGAAACTGAAAACGCAACGGACCTGGGCGCACATCCGGAAACCAGCCCGGCTCCGGGCACGTTTGCCCAAGCCAACCTTCAGGTGCGGCGCGAGCTGCAGCAAATCCTGAAAAATCCGCAGGCCGCGGATTGGGCCTATGCCGAGCTGCTCAACCGGTACGGCGGAGGGCGGTACCAGGGTAAGCTCCATGACAGTTTTGAAGCCTGGACCACCGAGGAGCTTAGCGATATTTTAATTAACCGGAGCATGCTTACCAACAGATATGCCGCAAATCCTCAGAAATATTCGCCGTCATTTTATGCGTTTTACCGGCAAGAAATAGTTGACCTGGGTATGTTGGTTGCCAAGCTGGGACCGAAAGTATTTCGGTTAAGCGCGCTTTACGGCACGCCGCAAGAACTAAAAAACATGATGGACAATTTTTACCCCCGGCCGGTTCAGGATATGCCGTCGGTGCTGGCGTTCTACCGGGAGGCACTGGCGGGCGATATTTCAGACGGTCAGCAGCGTGTGCTAAATGCATGGGAAGGGTTCCCGCCTTCGGCTTATCCCCTGACGGAGGCGCAGTATCTGGAACAATTTGAGAGAGTGCTTGGGCAAACCAGAGCGTTGCCGTTGCAGGAAAACTTGATGCTAAGAGCCCGGTTGCTGGCCATCGCCGTTGCTTCCGGCGTTGTAACCCTGGGTTCGAACCGTTTTGGAAAAGACGCCCGTCCTTCGCCTTTAAGCGTGGAAGACCAGGCATTGAAAGAACAATTCCTGCAAATTCTCAGGGATACTAAAAAAGAGATTGAAGCATTCCACATGGTAAGCGGTTTTGAGCCCGCGTCGCACCTTATAGAAAAATTGAGGAATGCCGGGTTCTCCGGCGCGGCTGTTTTAGTTTTAGGCAACAACCTGCACCAAGTGGTCTGGGTGAACGGGTGGGTCCTTGACCCGAACCCGGCGAAGTTGTTGCAAAAGCAGGACTCAAGCATCCAAGGTTTTAATTTTTCGCCGCTGGTCGAGGACGGCGTGGCCGCCGGTAAGCTCTCCGACCCGGCGTATTATCCCTACACCCAAGGCCTGCACGTCACTCCTGAAGAGGAGATTGAGCGCCTCAACGAGAAATTGAAAAAAGTATTGGGTGGCGGGTTAATGCCCTGGGCCATGGCGTTTTGGGTCCGGCTGGGCGGAAAAGCGGAGACCTATCGGCGTTGGGTCTCGGGTGTGTTTGAGAATCTTATCTCAGCTAAAATCGGCGCACCGGTGCTGGGTACACTTCTGGCGGCAGCTGCGGCCGGAGCAGGCATGTCCCTGACCGTGACCGCCGGCCAGGCGGGATGGCTGGCGTTTTTCGTTTTTCATTTTGTGCAAATGCTCGCGGGCCTGGTTTACCGCTTGGCCGGGCAAAAAGCACCGGTTGGATTGCGGGCACCGCCGGCCAGGGATATTTTGGCTGCCGGACTTATCACCGTGATTGGCCTGGGGTTGGGACTCGCGCCCTTGTCAATTGGTGGAATTCTGCTGCATCTTGCGGTCAACCGGGTTTATGCCCGGCTCCGTCCAACTACCGCTGAACCTGAACTAACGGATGAACAGGGTGTGCCGAAAAAACCGGAAGCGGTTTTTGCCCAGCCGGAAACTCCGCGGCCCAGGATGAATGAACCGCTGCTGTTCAAACTCGACCCCATGCTCCGCCGCTTTCCGAACTTGTGGCGCGGGTGGATGGCGCTGCAGGCCTTGCGCGTGGCCGCTGCGGCACCGGCGTTGGATCAGACAACATTGATTCAATCCGCGCTGCAGACAGATCAGGACATCAAACGATTAACGGTGTTGGGTTATCCTGAATTGGATGCTGAATTAAAAATTTTATTAAAACATCCGGAACAGGCCGGGGTGCAGGCGCTTTCCCTAAAAACCAGCGGCCTATGGAATTACCTCAAAGGCTTGTGGGTCGGGCACGCGGTGGTTGATGCAATGGGAAAAATCACGTTTTATCTCCCAACGTATGTGTTGGCTTCGGTTCGCGCACAGGACCGCCGTTCGGTCCGGGGATTGGAAAATTACCGCTGGAGCAGCAGGTTGTTCCAGCACATGGTGCATTATCAGGGACTGCGCATGACGCAAGCGCAAATACAAGCCAATGGGTACGGCGGTTTGGCGTTTAACCCCATTTCGCTTGAAGCATTGCGCGCGGGCAACGCCGTTTTGATTAAAAATTCAAAGTGGTGGAACCGGCCCCGGGTGATTGGCTGGAGCGGAGACCGGGTGATTTACGCCCCGCGCGGATTGAGCCGGCCGGCTTTGCTGCATACCATTGACCTGTGGCAAAAAGACAGGGAGTTCAGAAAGACGGAAGATATGGAAAACCTGTTGCCCCGGCGCAGGTACGGGCTCATGAATTCAGTATAGAACCGCCTTAGTCTTTATACGCCGCGACCACGATGCGGTTGCCGGAGGCCAGTTGTTCATATCCACCCGGAGGAACCGGCACGACTTCAACGCGGGAGAAGCCGAAGCGTTTAAAGGTATACAACACGGCTTCTTTGCTGGGGCAAAGGGAGAGTCCGCTGACGCTCGACTCCGGGCGGTCGACTTCGTCGATTTCATCAATAATGGTAAACGTCCCCATCATTTCTTTTTTCGAACAGCACGCGCCCCAATCGGCCATGCCCGAAATGTTCGGGGTGACTTGTGTCTCGAGCAGGCAAACCTTCTTGGTCATCATGGCGGCCAGGCGCATGGCTTGGATGGGATTTTCCAAGTGATAGATGAGTCCGAACATGATCACGATGTCGGCCGGAGTTGAAGTTGCGGGATCGATGGTGCGCACGTCAGCCAGCTCAAAGCTCAGGTTATGCAGATTGTAGACATCGCGGATCAAGGTTGCGTTTTGTATATGCTCGGGACGCGCGTCCAAGCCCAGCACTTCTTTGCATCCCCGCGCAGCCAGGTGGCTGGCGAAAAAACCTTCGTGGCTGGCAATGTCCAAACAGGTCGCGTCCTGCCAAGATCCGGCAAACATGGGATCCAATACCGAAAACAGCATTTGCAGGCGGGTGGTGTGTATGTGCGCCAAAGCCGGGGGCACATACATTTCGGTTTTCCGTCCGCTGGGCAGATTGAATTCGTAGAACCATTTGCGCGCTAAAACTTTTTCCTCAAGTGAAGCCAATGCGGCCGTCGACATGGTTTCCCCTCCCAGGACGGAACATAGAACGTATATGCCTTAACTTGAAGAAGTATCGGCGGTTCAAGGCGGTTCTTTATGAAAAAACAAGGGCCGCCGGGGGCTTCATTTGATATAATCCTCCCATGCGCATTCTTTTCCTTTCAGCCATTGTTCCCTATCCCCCCACGGATGGCGATCGTCAGCGGTCGTATCATCTGCTCAAGGCCTTGTCCGAAAAACACGATGTTCACCTGTGCTGCTTTTACCGCACGGAGGCAGAACGCGAACAGCTTCAGGCATTAAAATCCCCATGCATTAGCGTAACCGGAGTTCCGATTACGAATTGGGAAATCCGCTGGAACTGTTTGCAAGCGTGGCCCACCAAACAACCGCTGAATGTGGCCGCGTTTGCTTCCGAAGCCATGCAGAGCGCCGTGGCCAGGATTATTCAAGCATATCCCATAGACGCCGTGCACGCCTACCGCTTGCGCATGGCGCCCTATGCTTTGGAGGTGCCGGAAAAAATCCGGGTCCTGGATTACACCGATGCGCTCACGCGCTATTTTGCCGCACGCAAAGACCAACCGGCCCGGTTTTGGGAAAAACTATATTTGCAACGCGAAGCCCGCTGCATTCAAAAGTACGAAGTCAATGCTTCCTACCGGTTTGATGCCAGCATCATTTCCTCGCCCCTGGACCGCGAGGTTTTACGAACCCAAGGCGCGTCCGAAAGCATGGAGGTAGTGACCAACGGCGTAGATACGTCCGCTGTGCGCCCGGCACCGAAACTCCCCAAAACGCAGACTGTGTTGTTTGTGGGCAACATGCAATATCCCCCCAATGCCCAGGGCGTAGCGGGGTTTTGCACACAAACCTGGCCGCGGGTCATTGCTGCCGTGCCTGGCGCGAAATTTTTAGTGATAGGGAATCCGCCGCAAGGTCAAGCGAAACAGTGGGCATTGAAATATCCCGGGGCAATTTTTCAAGGCATGGTTCCGGAGCTCCAACCTTTCTACGCGCAGGCGCGGGTAGTGGTGTGTCCCCTGGACGTGGCTTCCGGCCGCCAGTTCAAAGTTATTGAAGCCTTTGCTGCCGGAGTTCCCGTGGCCACCACCAGCGTGGTTGCCAAAAATCTGGACGCTGCACCCGGCAAACACCTGTTGACCGGCGACACCCCGGAAACCCTGGCAGACCAAATCATTCACTTATTGCGCGACGACAAACTCGCCGAGCGCATCCGCCAAAATGCGCGCAAACTGGCCGTGCAAACCTATGACTGGTCGCAAGTAGCCCAAGCGCTATTAGATCTGTACGCGCGTTGGGAGCCGAAAAGAAAAAGCGGCGCCAAGCCCAAACCTAAGAAGCCGGCAAAGCGGAAAAAGTAAGATGAAAAATCCCGTTATTGACTGGCTGCTGCAATTTAACCAGAGAAAGTTTTCCACCACCTACAAACTAGCCTCGCTTTTAGGCGGCATGCTGGTTTTTCTTATCATCATCCCGTTTCTTATATTATATGTAGGAACATGGTCGGGTTTGGCGCAAATAACCGGCCCGCGCTGGCTGGAACTGTGCCTGGCACTGGTGGGTATGCCCGTTGGCCTATTCTTTTTGACCTGGTCCACCTGGACCCAGTGGCAGCGCGGGGAAGGCACTCCGGCCTTAAATGCACCGCCGCAGAAGCTAATCATCAGCGGCCCCTATTGCTGGTGCCGCAATCCCATTGAGTTGGGAGCGCTCCTCTATTACCTGGGCATGGGCGCGCTGCTGCAGTCCTGGGCCACGGGTGTCATGGGCATGGTGGTTTTGGGAATACTAGGCAGTTCATATCATAAGTTTGTGGAAGAAAAAGAATTAGCAGCCCGTTTTGGACAAGACTATCTCGAATACCGCCGCACGACTCCGTTTTTAATTCCTTGGTTTTGGAAGAAAAAATAAGCCGCAGGCGTTTGGTGGGGAGAGCAGAGCTAGGCGGAGGCCACCAGGATGCCCATGATGGCACCGTAAAGGGTGCTGATATAAGGGTTACTGGTAATTGGGCACGTGCCGGAAGCGCAGCCGATAAAGCGGTAATAAGCAAATCCCAAGATCGCACCAATGGCCGGAGCCAATAAAAATTTAATAAGCATTTTTTTACTCCTTACGAGTTTCATTAATCCAAGCGTAAAGCGCGCATGGGGCAAAAGTTGACACATTCACCGCATTCGGTGCAGGTGTCGCTGTCAACGGTCGGGGCCGCGTAACCTTTTTGGGACAGGGCTTTGACTGGGCAAACACGGACAGACGGACAACTATGGGATTGCGGGCAGCGTTCCTGGATAACACGTACGGGCATGATGGACCCCTTTTTCAACCATTGAGTTTGACAATCATTGGAATTATTATATATTAGCAAAACGTTATATGTCAAATTAATTATATATAAATAGTCAGTGATGCCGCGTATACGGGTTTTGTAGACAATCAAATATGGTGTGTAGGGAACGGTTTGAAACCGTTCCCTACGATTTAAATCCCGCCACATAGGATTGAAATAAGCATTGAAATCCAGGTCAAAGTGATAAATAATTAGTCCTTTCTCATACCGGTTCACCGAGGATACGCATATGCTTAAGCATTCGCTGCCTGGATTCCGGAGAGAACCAATGCCCCTACTCTCCCAGAAATACCCCCTAACAAATACCCGTACAGTCATCGTTCAACTTGAATCCCTACTTATCTCCACGGCGTGGTGCCGGGCATGTGGTTTTGAAAAGTGCAAGGGGAAGGGGGAGGCGCGATGAGTGAATTTGTTTTTATCTATTTTAAAAGCTGCCCCAATGCAGAGGCGGCTTTGCGCAATGCCCGTCAAGCGGGTGTCCGGCCTCGTGTGGTGGACCTGGACACGCTAAGCCCGGATGATCCTTTGGCGGACTATTCTTCTCCGACGCTTCTCATGGATGGGAAAATTATTTTCGGCGCGAAGACGGATGCGGGGACGCGGAGCTGCGGGTTGGATGTGCCGTCGGCGGAGGAGATTAGGCGGAGGATTGGGGAGGGGAAGTAATTTAAGAGCGTGACTGTATTTCTCGCTTATTAGATTTCTCACTTCGTTCGAAATGACAAAAAAACGCTAATCCCTTTAGAAAACGCGTTGTGGGAAAAGTCAACTATCATAAAGAAACCGCAATGAAAATGGAGCATCGCTGTCTAATTAGAATTGCCGGATTTGTGAGCTTGACTAGTGGTACTATATACGGTACTATTGGTTTGCAGATTCGGAAACCGATTTTTAAGGAGGTTTCTGAATTGTCTAAAATTGAAAAGTTATTTGAGAAAATCTTGCGGTCGCCTAAGGAGGTGAGATATGACGAACTTGTGCGGGTATTGATTGGGTTGGGATACGTTCAAAGGCCGGGGAAAGGCAGTCATACTGTATTTTGCCATGAAGAACTACCCGCAATGACCGTTCCTCATCATACTCCGGTCAAACAGGCTTACATTCTGCAAGTGAAAGAAATATTGAAGACCTATAGAAACAAATAAAGCAAATAAAATGCTTTTCGCCGGCGGGCGCAATACGCAGGGGATGGAAATGAGAAATCATGAAAAGAAAAACCAAAGAGAGAGAAACACTTTGGCAAAAGAAGTCTCACAGTATGCGGATTTGAATTATCGGATTGAATTGATTCCCGATAAAAAAGAAGGCGGTTTTGTAGCGGTTATCCCGGATCTGCCGGGCTGTGTTTCTCAGGGCGAGACCGAAGTTGAGGCGCTGAAAATGGTAGAGGAAGCCAAGGCGGCTTGGATTCAGGCAACCTTGGAATGCGGGAAAACAGTTCCTATGCCCCGAGATGCGTATAGTGGGAAATTAAATATTCGTATTCCCAAAACACTCCATCAAAGGCTTACTTTGGAATCAGAAAGGGAAGGCATCAGCCTGAACCAGGAAATTGTGGTGGCTTTAGAAAGAGGGCTGGTAAAAATTTAAAAAGAAGGTGAATTTTTACCAGCCCGCAGTACTGGTTTTGGTTAATCGATTTTTAAATCATTTTACAAATTCAGCAAATAAACACCTTATATTTCCTAAAACGAAAATCTAAATAACAGTTCGGCTTTTTTTATATAAAAGCAACAATCCCCATTCTGGATTTGCTAGGCACGGTGGTGTGTATGGTATAATAACCGCCTTAAAAAGATTAACCATGGGGGACTCAAGGATGTTCGCGAGTTTAATTACGGCAATTTTGGCATTTGGGCTGGCGCTGGTGACAACGCCTTTGGCTGCGAAGCTGGCGTTTAAATTGGGGATTTTGGACCGGCCGGATGATAAGTTGAAAAAACACGAGCGGCCCATTCCCTATTTGGGCGGGCTGGCGGTTTATATTTCGTTTGTTTTGACCCTGGTGGCTGTCAAATTTTGGCAGCATGGGACCGTGGTGGGTGTGGTGGGTATTTTGACCGGGGCTACGGTTATCACGGTGTTGGGGCTGATTGACGACAAGCACGCGCTTTCGCCGGGGGTGAAGTTTGCAGGGCAGACTGTGGCGGCGCTCATTCTCATATACTGCAACATGCGCTTGCAGTTTGTGCAGCAGCCGGTGCTTTCCACCATATTAAGTTTGCTTTGGGTGGTGGGCATTACCAATGCCATGAACCTGATTGACATCATGGACGGGTTGTCTTCCGGGGTTGGGGTGATTGCGTCGCTGGGATTTTTTGTGATTGCGGCAGCCAGCGGGCGGTTTAATAACATGCTGATTCTGGCGGCGTTGGGTGGCGCTTTGCTGGGGTTTTTGCCTTACAATTTTCCCAAGGCCCGCGTGTACCAAGGCGACACCGGGGCTTTGCTGATGGGATTCATCCTCTCGTCCGTGGCCATGGGGCAGGGGTATTCGCGCATCAATTCCATGGCGGTGCTGGCGCCGATCCTAATTCTCGCGGTTCCGATTTTTGATACGCTCTTCATCATGTTCCTGCGCCAGCGGCGCGGGGTTTCCATGTTTCGCGGCAGCCCGGATCATTTGGCTTTGCGCATGGTGCGGTTGGGCCTGAGCAGGCAGCAGACCGTGCTGGTGCTGTGGGGCGCGGCGGCGGCATTATCTGCCATTGCATATTTCAGCACCCGGATGCCTTTTCAATGGGCGCTGCTGACCTATGTGGGAGCAGGGGCAGTGGCTTTGTTTGTGGCTGAACGCATGGGGAGCTTTCCTATGGAGAAACATTCGTGAGCCGTAGTGACTACAATAATGTAGTCTTAGGGGCCGGGCTGGCGGGCTTGTCAACTGCTTATCATCTTGGCCCGGACACGCCGGTGTTCGAGGCTGCTCAGCGCGCGGGTGGCGAATGCGTGACGGACGCGGTTGGCGGCTATGCCTTTGACCGCAGCGGACATTTGCTGCATCTGCGCACGCCGGAAGTTAAAGCACTCATTCAAAAATTATTGCCCAACGCCTTTCAGCCCGTGGCGCGGGATGCGCGCATTCATATCGGCTCGGCTGAAGTCCGGTATCCGTTTCAAGCCAACACCTTCGGCCTGCCGCCGGCCGTGAAAGCCAAATGTTTGTGGGATTACCTGGCGGCCGTGACCACCCCGGGGCGCAAGCCGCCGAAGAATTTTTCCCAATGGGCGCGGCAATCATTTGGCCGGGAAATTTCCCGTCTTTTTTTTGAGCCTTACAATCAAAAATTATGGACCGTACCGCCTTCGGACCTTACTCTGGAGTGGATGGGGCCGTATGTGCCCAAGCCGGATCTGCCCACGGTTTTTCGCGGTGCGTTTGGGGATCAGCCCGGGGGCGGCGGGTACAATGCAAGTTTTAATTATCCCAAGCAGGGCGGCATTGAGGTGCTGCCCCAAGCCTTGGCCGCGCAATTGACGCAGCTACACCTCAATGCGCCTGCGGTAAAATTAAATTTACGCCAGCGGCGCGTCCGCATCCAAGGCCAAGGCGAGGTTACCTGGAAGCATTTGATTTCCAGTGTGCCTTTACCGGCATTGGCGGCCATGCTGGACCAGGCACCGAAGAAAGTAACTGAAGCAGCTCAAAAGTTGAATTCCAACTCGGTTTTGGTAATTAATCTGGGAGTGGCCCGCGCTAAGATTCATCCCGCGCATTGGCTGTATTTCCCGGAAAAGGAATATACCTTTTACCGCGTGGGCTTTCCTTCCAACTTCGGGCAAGTGGCGCCGGAAGGGTGCAGCTCATTGTATGCCGAGGTGGCCTTACCGGCCGGCACAGGCTGGGGGCAGCGCAAGGCCTATGCCCGCAAGGTCTGCGCTGACTTGGTCCGCGCCGGGATTTTGCAAGCTGGCGACACAGTCCAAGTGGAGCATATGCAGTATCTGCCCTATGCGTACGTGATTTTTGATGCAGACTATACCCGCGCGCGCCAAGAGATTCTAACCTATCTGGAAAAGCACGGGGTACAATGCATTGGCCGCTGGGGACATTGGGAATATTCAGCCATGGAAGACGCGATCCTGGCAGGTATGAAAGTCGCGGAAGCTGTTAAGTAGCAAGGGAATCATCAGTTATTCATTAAATTGGAGAAACCATGTCGCCTGAAATCCACGCCCAAATGGTGAGTTTTATTTGGAATTTCTGCAACTTGCTGCGGGGGCCATATAAGCGTAACGAGTATCGGAAAGTGATTCTCCCTTTGACGGTATTGCGCCGGTTTGACAGCATGTTGGCGCCCAGCAAGGAAAAGGTATTAAAAGAATTTGAAAAGTTAAAAGGCAAATCAGAAAATATTGTTCAGGCCAAATTGTGTGACATTACGAAAGTCCAATTTTATAATCTTTCCAAATTAGATTTCCGAAAACTGCTCGATGATCCCAACCACTTGGCACCTAACTTGAACAGTTATATCAATGCTTTTTCTCCGAATGTTCGCCACATCATGGACCGGTTTGATTTTGGGCAGCAAATCGTGCGCATGGCGGAGAAGGACTTGCTCTTTGAAGTTATCAAAGGGTTTGCCGGGATTGATCTGGCACCGGAAAAAATTGATAACATGCAGATGGGCTATGTTTTTGAAGAACTCATCCGGATCGGCGCGGAACAATCGAACGAAGAAGCAGGAGAACATTTTACCCCGCGCGAAGTTATCAAACTCATGGTGCAATTGCTGCTGACCAATGAAAAAGATTTGGGTAAAGGGCATGTGGTGAAAACCATTTACGATCCGGCTTGCGGCACCGGGGGCATGCTTTCGGTGAGCGAACAACACATTCGAAATCAAAATCAGGATGCCAAGATTATTCTTTTCGGGCAAGACTGGAATGACGAAGCGTATGCAGTGTGTAAGTCGGATATGCTCATTAAGGGCGAGGAAGCCGATAACATCAAGCTTGGTTGCACCTTTACCAGCGACGGCTGAGCCTCTCCCCATTGTCTAGACAATAAATCAGTGTGTTTAAGGTGGTGTTTTTTCGTCAAAGCTTTTCTACCTCTCAAGCCTGTTTTGCGTTTTTT
>JAGVPM010000110.1 GCA_020052235.1 Candidatus Goldiibacteriota bacterium | reverse complement strand
TTCGATGACAAGTGCTGGTAGTTTGGTTTCATATCCGCTTATTCTATCGCGGAAGCTTCAAACAGTTAAGTGTTGCACTTCACTATTGAACTCGGGCTTCATTAGATTTCTCACTTCGTTCGAAATGACAAAAAACGCTAACAACGTTTTTGCATCCTTTGGCAAATCAACGCGGCGTTTTTCTGCATCAAAGCCAATTG
This sequence comes from Candidatus Goldiibacteriota bacterium, assembly GCA_020052235.1. Lineage (GTDB taxonomy): Bacteria > Oederibacteriota > JAAXVQ01 > JAAXVQ01 > JAAXVQ01 > JAAXVQ01. The sequence continues at coordinate 37,427 of JAGVPM010000110.1, read as the reverse complement.
AGCCAAAGGCAAGCCCGCCCCCAAGACAACTTTTTTCATAAGTTCCGGTGAATGCAAATTGTTCGGCGCATGCGTATCACTGTCGATCACCAGGGAACATTTCGCCTGCAAGGCAATTTTGGCCACATGCCCGTTGGTCAGGCTGTGCCCGTGGCGCGAGGTGATTTCCAAACACACCCCGTTTTTCTTGGCCAACTTGGCGTCCTCCAAGGTGATCAACCCGGGATGCGCCAAAATATCCGCCCGGCCCAGGATGGCGGCATGGTTGGTTCCCTCAGGCACAGGTTCCATCGGGGTTTCCCCGTGAACCACCACCACATCCGCGCCCAACGCACGCGCTTGGGCGATTAAATCCGGAATATATTTCGGGGACACATGAGTTATTTCCGCCCCAGCCAGGACCAAAATGCCCGAACCTTGCGACAACGCCAATGCCGCCTGCTGAATACGCGGCACGACATCCTCCAGGTTGGATTGGTCCACATGGTCGGTAATGGCCATAACTTTATACCCCGCCACTTTGGCGCGTTGCACCAATTCAGCGGGAATCAATTCCCCGTCGGACATCAAGGTATGCATGTGCAGATCGATCATGGTGCGTCCTCATTATTTGTAGAGACGCAAAATCTTGCGTCTCTACATGGTAATATTAATGATCCCGCGCCCATGGGCGCGGGACTGGTGCCCCCGGCGCGATTTGAACGCACGACCAACGGTTTAGGAAACCGGTGCTCTATCCAACTGAGCTACGGGGGCGTAACATTAATACCTAATCAGCGAAAAAATATCATGCCCTTTGATTTTCTCGCGTCCCTTTAAAAATCCAAGTTCAATTAAAAAAGCAATCCCGACAACTTTGCCCTGAAGTTGTTCTATCAACTTCAGCACCCCGCCGACGGTTCCCCCCGTGGCCAGCACATCGTCGGCAATCAGCACCCGCCCGCCTGCCGGAATTGCATCTTTATGTATTTCCAGCGTATCGGTGCCGTATTCCAGCGCATAGGTGGCCTGAATGGTTTCATGCGGAAGCTTGCCGGGTTTGCGCACGGGCACAATGCCCGCGCCCAACCGGTAGGCCAGCGGCGCACCTAAAATAAAACCGCGCGCTTCAACGCAAACCACCTGGTCAATTTTGTGTTTTTTATAATGCTCCGCCATTAAGTCAATGGCACGATGAAACGCCTGGCCGTCCACCAACAACGGAGTGATGTCTTTAAACATAATCCCGGGTTTGGGAAAATCCGGAACATCCCTGATAAGTTTTTGAATATCCTGCGGCACGTGTGTGTTCCCCCTACTCCTTAAAGATATCATCCATGGTCGAACCAGTACGGCGTAAATGCGCCCGCAACTTTTTCAACGCCGTCATTTCGATCTGCCGTATGCGTTCCCGGGTTAACCCGAAATATTTTCCGGCTTCTTCCAGCGTACAGGCATTTTTTTGATTCAAGCCAAAACGCATGCAAATGACTTCGCGTTCTTTGTCCGTCAAAATTTCCAGCAACGACTGCAGCCGTTCGTCTTCCATGGCGTTTAAAATCGAAGCGGCCGGCGACTGGTTGGACTTGTCTTCTAAAAAATCCATAACTTTTTTATTCTCGCCATCGTACCCGCCCACCATGGTTTCCAGGTAGGTGGGCCGCTGGTCCACACGCATGACCTCACGTACATGACCGTGGGATACCTTCAGGTGTTTGGCAATTTCTTCCACCTCTGGTTCCCGCCCAAATTTCTGCGTCAACTCGTAGGTGGCGCGCGATACCCGCGAAACTTTTTCCGCCATGTGCACGGGCACGCGGATCAAATTGCTTTGATTGGCCAACGCACGTTTAATGTGCTGGCGAATCCACCACGCAGCATACGTCGAAAACCGGAAACCTTTTCCGGGGTCGAATTTTTCCACGGCTTTCATAAGTCCGATATTGCCTTCTTCGATCAGATCCAACATGGACAGTCCGCGGTTAAAATACCGTTTGGCAATGGAAATCACCAAACGCAAGTTGCTGATAATCAACGTCTGCCGGGCGGCGGCATCATTTTTCTGCACGCGCATAGCCAGGCTTTTTTCTTGTTCCGCGGTTAAAAGCGGAACCAAACTCACTTCCCGCAAATATTGACGGACCGAATCTGGATCCTCGTGGACTTGATCTTCCAAGCGCCGGCTTTTTTTCGGTTTAGGCGCTTCCGCTTCAGATTCCGTTTCGGCTTTATCTTCGGTTTCTTCTTCCGTTTCTTCTTCCGCTAATTCGTCATCGTCCGGTTCATTCAACTCGGCCAATTCCGAAGAATGACCGCTCTGCGCGGCCGGTGGCGCCGGAGCCGTTTCAGCAAGACCAGCGGGTACCTTCGTCAATTCAACAACTGCGGGTTCCGCCGCGCTCCGGCGGCGTTTCCGAACCACGGCTTTGGCTTTGACTTTTTTGCCGACTTTCGTCTTGGGTTTGGTTTTCGTTGCTTTCTTCGGCGACATCCCGCACCTGTCCTGACATCAAAACGTAAAAGCGTAATATTTTAACACGAACCGTAAAAAAAGCCGCGGTAAATTTACAGGGAACAGGCATGCCCGTTCCCTGTAAATTTATTTTATTGAAAGGCATGGTCATAGGGTTTTTAAATCATCGGGTCCTAAGCCCAACATTTTTATCCCTGCGCCTCCGCAGCAAAACTATATACTGACAGCACACACGCCGGTTAGCGGGGGACACATTAAGGAGGGCCTGACCCGATGATTTAAAAACCCTATGACCATGCCGCACCATTTTAAAAACGTATGCTGAATTCACCCTCGAATTTTACGGGTTCGAGCCAATCCGCATGGATGCGTTCGACCGTGGCCGAGCTGGGACCAAATTGCAGTTCCTGCAGCAATGCTTCCAACCCGCTTTCAAGGCCCTGCGCCTCAACCACGACACTGCCGTCGGCCTCATTGCGCACATAGCCGGAAAGTTTCCGGGCACGGGCCGCACGTTGCACAAAATAACGAAACCCCACACCCTGAACCCGGCCCCGAATCTTGACCATAACCCGCCGGATGCCCGCCATTATAATTTTTCCACATACGTAATCCCGAACAGTAAATGAAGGCCGATGACTTCGCCCAAATTTTGCACTTCACCGATGGTATTTAAATTTTGAATGGCCAAATTAAAAACCACGTTTTGGGCCAGCAACATGCGCACCCCGGCGTTCATACCCGTCCCATCGTATTCGAAAATAATTTCAGCACCCGGCATGATGGTCTTGCTCAAGCCGCCAAATCCATTGGTGAAACGCCCCGTGCCCCAGCCGCCCAGCAGCGTTACCTTCGAAACGCCGCCAAAATAGCGCTGGGCAACCACGTAATAATCGCGGCGTTCAATTCCGCCCGCCAGGCTCAACCCAGCCCAATCCTGATCCAGCGCCTTTAGTTTGGCTTGTCCGGAAAAAGTTTCTTTGACGAACTCCGGGATTTGAGTTTGAATTCTTTCCCAGCTGGATAAATTCCGGTAGGGCTCCGAACGCGTTCCCAGTTGATCGGCCGGGAAATAGATTCCGCCTTCCACGATATCCAGGAGCCCAAAATTCACTTTGGCGTCCCCGCGATGAATGGAGGCGCTCACATGATTATGGGCCGTTATATCGGCCGAGGGAAGATTGATCCAACCCGTACTGCCCTGCAACGAACAGGCACGCTCCAAAAGCTGTGTGGCTTCGTCCACTTTGGCCCAAGCATGCGCAGATCCGATCAGCAAAAGTCCCGCACAGAACCAACCCGCGGACCATATCCGCAGCGGCGGCATGCTACACCCCGCCCGTCAGGCCGAAAACCAAATGGCACTTTTCGGAAAATGACTCAGAATAAACTCGGGTTATTTTAAGACCTGCACTTGGACATGCGCAAACACTGGTATGGAAGAAGTGAAAGACTACGCTGGCTTGAAAAGCAATGGCTGGCTTCAAGGTCATTCCTCAAGAATACAATTCAATCCCTGGTCATTGAAATGCTTCCGTTCCGTGAATATTAAAACCTGAGCAATTGAGCAACTTGACAATTGACCGCAATTGAGTTTTTATTGCTCAATTTTCCATTTGCTCAATTGCTCTATTTTTTCCCGCCCTCTGGCGGGAAAAAATTGGTCGGGGCGAGAGGAATTGAACCTCCGACTTCCTGCTCCCGAAGCAGGCGCGCTAGCCCCTGCGCTACGCCCCGATGTTATGCAATTACGCGAAAATCTGGTCGGGGCGAGAGGAATTGAACCTCCGACCCCTCGCACCCCAAGCGAGTGCGCTAGCCACTGCGCTACGCCCCGATCGTTGTTAGGGTCAGGCTGCCGCTGCGGCAGCCTGTTTCTAAAAAAATCCGTCGCCAAACTTCAAGGACGGTTCAAAACCTGTAGAAGTCCATTCAGTTCGTTTTTGACTTTGAGGATTGTATTCAATAACTGGTTCTCGCGCAAGCCTAAATTTAAATTCATTTGAAATTTTTCCGACCGGATTTCCGTGGACAACTGGCGTTTGGCCCCCGCAATGGTAAATTTTTGGCCGTATAACAGCGATTTTATGCGGCGAATCACCTTTAAATCCTTCTCCCGGTAGATGCGTTGCCCGGTACTCCCTTTCTCCGGGCGCAACTGGGGAAATTCGGTTTCCCAATACCGCAGCACATGCGGTTTAAGGTCTTCCATGTCCGCCACATCCCGGATTTGAAAAAACATTTTTCCGGGCGTGCCGGGATCCGGGTTTGCCAAAACTGCGGATTCAGGCTTTTTATTACGGGCCATTATACGGTTCCTTTCCGTTCGCCGCCGCGAATAAGCGTTTTCAATTCCCGGCCCGGCTTAAACTGAATGATGCGTTTTGGGGGAACGTGCACCGCTTCCCCGGTGCGGGGATTTCTCCCCATCCGGGCCGGACGCGTTTTATAACGAAAAGCGCCAAATCCCACCAGATGAATCACTTCCCCGTGTTGCAACGCTTCTACTATTTGTGCAAAAAAATAATCCACGATCCGGCGGGCATGCCGCTGGGAAATACCGACTTCCGCCAAGCGTTGGGCCAACTCGGCCTTGGTGACATTATTCTCCAGTTTGGCCATGCGCGGTCTACTTTCTACTATCGACTCTCTAAAATTCAGACTAATTGTTCAAACTTCTAGCTTTGCTCTTCGTGTTCCGCTTTGCGCGCGCGCTGCATTAAATCAGTCAGCGCATCGGCCGGACGGACGTCTTCAAATAAAATCCGGTTCATCTGTTCGGTAATGGGCATTTCAACGCCCACGCGCTGCGCCAACATGGTGGCTGAGCGCGAGGTGTCCACACCCTCAGCCACCATTTCCATAGTGGCTAAAATATCCTTTAAACGACGCCCGCGCCCCAATTCCTCCCCCACACGCCGGTTGCGGGAATGCTGGCTCATGCAGGTGACCATCAAATCGCCCAAGCCCGACAAGCCCGCAAACGTTTCCGGACGCGCACCCAAGGCACGGCCCAGACGGGTCATTTCCACCAACCCCCGGGTTACCAACGCGGCTTTGGCATTGTCGCCCAAGCCCAGGCCGTCCACCACGCCTGAAGCCAAGGCAATAATGTTTTTGAGCGAACCGCCCAATTCCACACCAACAATGTCTTCGCTGGTGTACACCCGCACCGAAGGCGTCATAAACCAGTCCTGGACCCGCTGGGCATCCGCAGCTGAAAACGAAGCGGCCACCAGGGAACAGGGTAATTTACGGCTGACTTCTTCCGCATGGCTGGGGCCGGACAAAGTGCAAATCACGGTCTCGGGCCCGAATGCTTCGTTTAAGACTTCGGACATGCGCATCACGGTTCCTTGTTCAATGCCCTTGGAAGCCGATACCAGCAAACGCGGTTTGAAACCGCCCTGCGCCAGGCGCTTGGCCACGGAACGCGTGCGCTGCGAGGGCACCACCATCACGGCCGCCTCACACCCGGCCACGGCTTTATCCAGGTCCGATGTAATCATAATATCCGTCGGAATTTTTATGCCCGGCAAAAATTTCGGATTCTCCCGGGTCGTATCCAGCACCTGGGCATATTCCGGAAAATATTCCCACATATGCACCCGGTGGCCCCGCTGGTGCAAAATCATAGCCAAACTGGTGCCCCAGGCACCCGAACCAATCACGGCAATAGGAGATGCGCTCATGCCTTCCCCCCCTGCTTGGGTGTTGCCCCAGCCGGTTTGCCAATTTTATTTTCCGTGCCGTCCAAAATACGCCGGATGTTGGAACGATGTTTAACCACCACTGCCGCACCCACCACCACCGCCAGAATTAAAATCGAAAAAGACTGCCCTGATTCACCCAGCAGCCAGATGAAGGCGGGAAATAAAATCGCCGACGCCAAAGACCCGGCGGAGACATATTTCGTTAAAGCCACCACGCCTACCAACACCAGGAACACCAAAATCGTCGAAATCGGGGCCAAGGCCAGCAACACACCGTAGGTGGTGGCCACGCCCTTGCCGCCCTTAAAATTCAAAAACAGCGTGTAGGTATGCCCCAACACGGCCGCCAAACCGCAAGCCACGCGCAAATAATCCGACCCCGGATACGGGGTTAAAAGCGGCAAAGCCGCCACGGCCACAAACCCTTTGGCCACATCAATGCACAGCACCAAAATACCCGCCGGAACTCCCAGCACGCGCAGCGCATTGGTGGCGCCCAAATTTCCCGAACCCTGTTTGCGGATATCAATTCCCCGCAAACGGCCGTACCAGTAGCCGGAGGGAATGGACCCTAAAATATAACTCCCCAGCACGGCTGCAATAAATCCCCAATAATGATTAATCACGTTCCTTGGCCTCCTTTTGCCCACGCAACATAATGATCAACGGCGTTCCTTCCAAACCAAAACGCTCCCGAAAACTATTTTTAATATGACGCAGGTAGGCAAAATGCATGCGCTTGGCTTCATTGACAAACAAGGCAAACGCCGGCGGCCGCACCCCCGTCTGGGAAATGTAATGCACCTTTAAGGATTTGCCGTGCCGCGTGGGCTCGGGATGCTTTTTCAAAATATCCTTCAAGGTGGTGTTGAGCAGGCTGGTTTTAAAGCGCATGACATGCTGCTCATCCACAAACGCCGCCAGCTCCAGCACGCGGTCCACACGCAGCCCGTTCTTGGCGGAAAAAGTCACAATCGGAGCGTAATCCAAAAACGGCATGCGCTTGCGCAGGATTGCCATATAATTTTGCGAAGTCCGAGAATCTTTTTCCAGGAGATCCCATTTGTTGATGCCTAAAATGCACGCCCGCCCGGATTCATGAATAAGCCCGCCAATGCGCTCGTCCTGCTCCGAAAGCGGAATCGAAGCATCCAAGACCAGCACGGCCACGTTGCACTCCTTAATGGAACGGATTGCCCGCACGGCCGCGTAATCTTCCAAAGCCTCGGTGTTGCGGTGCTTGGGGGCATTCAACCCGGCCGTGTCCACAATGCGGTATTTTTTTCCTTTGTATTCAAAATCCGAATCCACGGAGTCGCGCGTGGTCCCGGGAATTTCGGAAACCAAAACGCGCGGCTGGCCCAGCATTTGATTCACCAAAGAGGATTTCCCAACATTAGGCCGCCCCACGACCGCCATCTTAATGGTCATGTCATCGGCGTCATCCGGTGTCAGCGGCATTTCCGGCAAGCACTTCCAGATGGCGTCGAGCAATTCATCAATCCGCCGCCCGTGCAGCGCGGATACGGGAATGGGTTCATCCAACCCCAAAGCCCAAAACTCCTGCGCCTCTGCTTCCTGTTCCGCGTTGTCCACTTTATTGACCACTAAAAAAACCGGTTTGGCAGTCTTGCGCAATTGTTCGGCAATGCGTTCATCCGCCCGGTCCAGCGGCGTGCGCGCATCCAGTATATATAATATGATATCCGCTTCCTGCAGCGCGGCTTGCGTCTGTTCCTGAACCTGCCGGCGGATTTTATCCGGCGTTTCCAGTTCCACGCCGCCAGTGTCGATCAAAATAAAATCCTTATTTTGCCAAGTGACCAGGCCGTAATTCCGGTCCCGCGTCAAACCCGAAAAAGCATCTACAATAGCCCGGGCTTTACCCGTTAACCGGTTAAACAACGCTGATTTCCCCACATTGGGCCGCCCCACCAAGGCTACTACCGCTTGCTTCATAACTCCCTCATTCCCTTACAAAAAAATCATCATTCCGGCAAAAACCCGCCGCCTTCTGTGTGCAAACCTTACACGTATACCATGTTTTGCCAGCAAAAAATACTGTAAAATTTAGAACGCCGGGGGAAGTAGATAACGGTTTCAACTAATAGTTTGTGCTTTTATACTTTTTAAATTTTAAAACCTTTATTATTCTCTTTATTTTTCCCTTTATTTTTCAATGGCTTTCAATCCTTCTATACTTTTCTATGCTTTTCTATGCTTTTTAAAAGCTAAATACCTACTGAGCTTTAAAAGCCGGATACCACCTTGCCCATCGTTTGCGGCCCGTAAGCGTAATTTTTCCTTCTGCCTTTAATTCCCGCAGCAATCCTTGAATATAACTGGTTGATCCGTGAGGTAAAACCTGGACAAATTCATTAAACGCGCAACCTAGCTCCTTATTATCAAAAACGTGCTTTAAAATCAGTTCTTTATTTGTATTTCTATCCAGTCCTCGCTTGCGGGTATATACGCCTTTACGGCCAACAAATGAATAAAATCTTTTAGAAAGAATATATTTTGTGCCACTGGTGCGGCCAACCGATTCTAAAACTCCGTGCTCAATCAAAAGCGGCACTCGGGAGCGCAATGAATCCGGAATCGACTGAGTTCGATGAATATGGTCCAAGAGTATTAAATCTTGGGTAGTAAAGGAGAGTTCGCTCTCCTGAGCAATTTTTTCAAGAAAATTCACAAATTTGGGATCTTGAACTTGCCCGTGCAAAGTCAGGTTAACTTGATATTCATCAGACTTGGCAAAATCCGGCGGCAGCTTACTGTGCCGTATGGCTTGTTCAAACATCAAGTTAACACCCTGTCCGGAACGTTCAACCAACCCGCACTTGCCAAACATTTCGGCCATGCGGCGGTTGCGCGGGTATTGCCTGTCCAAAATATTTTCTTGGTTGATGCCCGGTGGAAACCCGCCCGGACTTACTACTTCAAGCCGATTAGAAAATTGCCTTATAAACACGCTGCCGCCCAGCCGATAGTCACGATGGCTTACCGCATTTAAAACTGCCTCGCGCACCATGCGCTCTTCAAACGTGGGAATATCATAAACAAACAACCCATCCTGGTAATGCTGCTTATTATTGCGCAGATTGATGGTATTCCAAATATCCTCATAAAAGCCAAAAAACCCCTGCCGGTATTCTTTTCTGTCTTGCGCCGGACCGGCTGCTTCTGAAGAACGGTATTCAAATATCACTTCAGCCTGTGCCAAATACTTTCCCAGCGCCTGCCGGGTGCCAAAGAGAATGAGTGCCGCAAAAGTAATCCCCTGATCCGTTATGGCCTCGGCGTCGTGAAGTATTTGTTCCAGTGTGCGTTGCTGCAGTGCCTGATTACCGGACTTGATGATCCAACGCTTGCGAAAAGCTTCAATAGCATTAGTATCCAAATCGGCCATGGATGCACCGGGACAAAAATCGGCCGAGAAGTCATGGCCAACTTCATTGAAGATTGTCTTAAGTTTTTCCGGTGTCATTGGCCGTAAACTGTCGCCGTGCCGTTCTAAATATATTCCCTCAGCTTGCAGCGGCACACCAATTGGCCTCGGCGGAATAGTAAAAACCAAAACACGTCCTTGCGGATGTTCAATGATCTCAACTTCAATCCTGAGTGGGAGCTTTTCCATCAATCCGGCGCGAGTACGCTCCGGCTGCGCAAAAGCGCTGGTTCCGACCACGCTTCGCGGCCGCTTGTCACTTACGCCCAATATTATTTTGCCCCCGCCTTCATTGGCAAGCGCAACCGCATACTCTAAAAGACGGTCAAAATCATAATTATGCTTGGCTTCTTTAAACTCAAGTTTTTCACCTTCCAACTCATTCATCCAACGTTTTAGACGTTCAATGGCATCCTGCATATGGCCGGGCATTACTTCCCTCCCATGCCGACTTCAATAATCTTCATGGCGTAGTCGCCCAAACTACCCACGACCTTGATCGCAATTTTTCGTCGCTTCTTCATGCACTCGTGAAATGAACTTTCCAGCTCCAGGAAATGGTATTTTGGGGTGCGTAAAATTCGCCATTCGTTTTCACTATTAGTTAAATTTAGAGGCATGGCAATTCGGGTATTCCTTATGTGCATATTGATAACCCAGCAGCTCTTAAATGGTCAATATCAAGAGATCATTTCGCTTAGTTCTTTAATGCCGTTATATTTATATATCTTAGCATTGGGTCCAAGCGCCGGATTAAATAAATTTATAAACTTTTCTCTTATTTTTTGATCTGGATCCGCTAAATGAATTTCACGTAAATATTGCTTTTTACGAGAACTCCTAATCCTAACGACTTCCGAAAGCAAGGAGTGAGCTAAAACATCTGCTTCTGGAAGCGAGTAACCAACAATCACAAGTGTCTGGCATTTTTGTAAGCTGATTTTCGCTGCATTCCATATTTCTTTATACGGGTTTTGCGTTATTGGTTTATTCCAACCCGGAGGCAGGATAGAAACTTTCTCGCTTCGCCATTTTGTTTTTAAAGAGCTTACATTATATGGCCGAGATTTTAATTTCAAAATTTTATTTGTGTAACAATCAAAATTAATGCTTCCGTGAAGTTTTAACAAAGAGACGTTCGATGACGCGACTTTATTACAGGAGTTTTTTTCGCACCATCCTCGACACCAATCAGAAGTAACTCCCGAGATTTTTTTACCATACCCATATTTAGGATTCCAATGCTCAGAATTTTCAAAAGATTCTTCAATCACGGTGTCATAATTAAAAGTAATGATCGTATCTCCAGATTTCAATTTTTTCAATATTTTGCTATGAACAGAGCTTTTTTTAGGTGTAACTTTGCTATCCATAAAACAAGTGGTATGGATGAATACTCTCCGTATAAGTTCATTCAAGTCATTGATTCTTTTTTTCCAGTCCATTTGTCGACTTGCTGTTGTATGAAATATTTTTACCGCATCTCGTGTTTCTAAAGCTCTATAGTATTGTTCTAAACCTATTGAATCAACTCGGCCATATAATTTCCATACTTCGCCAAGAACCCTCTTGGCTAAGATATTTGTATTACGCCCTTTTAGTTGATTGGCTATTATAAAAAAATCCTTATCAATAGGTGGAGGCGGAAAATCTTCGACTCGGTCGAACGCTCCTCGAGTTGAACCTGCACCAAAAATTAAAACTTTCGAACCATTTTCAAGCATATTTTACCTCGAAATTGTGAATGCAGTATAGCGCTAATCGCGCCTGACGCCTTCCCTAGGAATTGGTGGAAGGCGAATATTTTTTTGTTACCATTTCCCGGTCATACATAAACTGCCTCGAGGTCAATGCGCTTTTTTAATAAGCCGTTCATTTCTTCCCGATATTGCACGATATCTACATGCTTGTGGACCGTCTCTTCGATTTCCAGGCGAATCCGTGACAAGGTCACTAAATTCGGCTGGTCCATCTGTATTACCACATCGACATCAGAGTCCTCGCGGGCTTGGTCGCGGGCCACGGAGCCAAAAACACCCAAAGCTTTAATCCCGTACTGAGTTGCAAAATGTTTTTTAAATTCCCGCAACACGGCGAGAATTTCATTTTTTCCCATGTTTGCCCCCTCCCGCGCAATGCTTAAACGCAATAATTTAGTTAACGTTTTGTGAATTTTACCATTATTCAAAGACGGTTCGGAACATTATTTCTCAAAATTACACCTTCACCCCGTCACACGCTTCACCAACTCCTCCGGCGACCGGACTAAAAAGACCCGGACGTGCAACCGCTTGCCTAAGTCCTTGAGGGACATATCATCCAAAAACACATCCTGCCCGATGCGCACCATATCTCCGGCAATCAACACCCGCGTCGATCCCTGCATTTTATCGGCCAACGCGTGCGCGATATCTGCGCCGCAGAGCAGGCCGGTCACGGTCACGGACGCGCCGAACAAACGATTGGGCACGGGCACGACCTCCAGCGAAACGCCCGGGATGCGCGCCAACGGTCGCAAGGCACGGCGCACAACCGACTCGGCCAAAGTGCCGGTAGGTACCACAATGCGCCGGGCCGGAGATACACGTTTGGGCAAAGCGCGCGTTGCTGCCCGCATGCCGTCCATAAACTGCCGCACGATGCCTACGCCGTTCTCAATTTGCGGGAATCCTTCGTAGGCAGACGCAACCGGAATTTTGGAACCGGCGCGTAAATACCATTCGTCCGTGGCATACACGAAACGCGAACCCAAAATTCTCCGGAAACGTTCCTGCCAAGCGCCAACCTTGCGCACCATCTGCTGCGCCAAGCGCTTATCCACGGGCCTCAACGGCGCCAAGCCTGCGCGGTGCTGCGAAAGGCCCACGGGCACCAGGGCCAAGGACTGCACTTGCGGATACAAACGGCTTAAATCGCGCACGGTTTTATCCAGCACGCGGCCGTCATTAAGGCCCGGACAAATCACGGCTTGCGTATGCAAGACAATGCCTGCTCCAGCCAGTTGTTTTAACTGGGACAAAATCGGCGTCACCTTGGTACGCCCCAGCAAGGTTTGCCGGACACGTTCCTCGGTGGCATGCACGGAAATATACAGGGGCGATAATTTTAGACGATTGATTCGTTCCAGATCACGTTGGGCGGTATTGGATAGGGTCACATAATTGCCGTATAAAAACGAATGCCGGTAATCCTCGTCTTTGATGTATAAACTCGGACGCAAGCCTTTGGGCATTTGGTCCACAAAACAAAACACGCACCGATTGCCGCAATGGCGGACCGGCGGCGGTTCCATTTGCGCGCCCCAATCCCGGCCGTGGGGACGCTCCACCACGAAGGTATACTTCCGGTTGCCCCGCATTACTTCGAGTGAAAACGTTTCCTCGGCAATGGCATACATGACATCAATGGCATCTTCCATGGGTTGCCCGCCGATGCTCAGCACCCGGTCACCCACGCGTAACCCGGCCCGCGCGGCCGGGCTTTGGGCGCGCACCGCGGTTAACATCACACCGCGATCGCTCATACCGCCGTCAACAAAAGATGTACGCGTAAAATTTCCGCCACGCTCCAGGCGCGGGCAATACAGCCGCGCGCCTTGTGCGGCGGGTTCCCGTCGAACATTTCGGAAATCGTGCCCAGGCCCATTTCCTGCAAATGCGCCTCAAAGGGCAGCACCAATTGCCGCAGTTCGAGCTTCACTGCCTCGGTAGGGCCGTAGACATTCAATAAGGCATCGGCATAAGGCCCGATCAACCACGGCCACACCGTACCTTGATGCGAAGCGCCTTCGCGGTGCAGAATATCGCCTTGGTAGGCGCCGACATAATGTTCATTGGCTTGTTCCAGGGTGCGGAATCCAAAGGTGGTGTACAATTCGCGCCGCACCACGCTTAACACTTTCTGGGCGCGCTCCCCGGTAATCAAGGGATAGGGCATTGACAATGCCATAATCTGGTTGGGGCGCAAAGTCGGATCATGGAAATTGTCTTCCACCACATCATACAAGCAGCCTTTTTTATCATTCCAAAACAACATTATGAACGATTCTTGGATCTTGATTGCCAACTCCGCAAAGCGCTGCTGATCTTCGCGTTCGTTATTCTCGCCCGCCAGATCCCGTAAAAAACAAATCGCATTATACCAAAGCGCATTCACCTCGACCGGCTTGCCGGAGCGGGGCGTGACCACCCAATCCCCAACTTGGGCGTCCATCCAGGTCCATTGCGCCGCTTCCTCGGGCAAATTGATCAAGCCGTCGTCATCCATGCGGATGTGCGAGTGTGTGCCTTTGATGTAAAACTCAACGATCTCGCGCAGCGTGAGCCAAAGATTTTTATACACAAACTGCTTATCCCCGGTGGCGCGGACATACTGCTGCGCGGCGTGGAAAAACCACAGGGCCGCGTCCACCGTGTTGTACATGGGACGAGAATCGTCCTCGGAAAAATGGTTGGGCAGCAGGCCTTCCTGGGTATATCCCGCCAGCGTGGTCAGCAACCGGCGCGCTTCCTCAAAACGTTGATTAACCAAGGTCACGCCCGTAAAAACCACTAAGGCGTCCCGGCCGCAATCCCCCATCCAGGGATATCCCGCAATCACGCTGAGTCCGTCATCGCGTTGCACCAAAAATTGATCCACGGCCAGGCGCAACAAACGCCCCACCCGATCCGTGGCCGGCGAAAGATCCGTTATCACTTTCCTCCGGATCACTTCCACCTGAGCCGCAGTTTCGGGATTGGGAGAGGATAAATTTTCCGTGGTCGCAGCCACAAAGGAAGTCTCGTTGAACTTCAACTCATACCGGAACACGCCCGGAGAAAACAAGTCCTCCTGGCAATCCAAGCCGCGTTCTTCTTCTTCCCGGTAATATAAATTTTGATACCACAAGGCCGAATGCTCAAACGCTTCCGCGTTGTGATATAAATTCAGGGTGGGATAATTGCCGTCGGGAATCATGCGGATGGCATGTTCCGCCAAATCATGATGGGTGTTGAAAAACCGCCGTTCCCGCTTGCGTAAATGCAGTCCTCGAAAATTGACCAGCGGACGGATGGTCAGCACCACGTCGCCTTCGGCGGGGGTCAGCAACCGGTACAGCGCCCAGGCAAGATTATGGCCGTGAGATAAAAAAATCCGTTTTTCCAGCAATTGATCGGCCAACCGGTAAACCCAGGTCGGAAAGGGATCCAACCGGAATTCTTCCAAATTTAAAAATCCTTGGGGATTTAAGGCCCCGCGGTATTGATTCGTGGCCAAGGAGTATTTTTGACCGTTGTACGTCACCCATTCTTCAAGTTGCGAAAGCATAAGCATGCGGCGCAGCGGGATTTGGGTCGCGGCCGCCAGCAAGGCATGATAGCTGCGCGTGTGCAAACCGGCCACGGTGCCGGAAGCATACCCCCCGATCCCGTTGGTTTCCAGCCATTCCTTACGGGACGCAAGTTCAACATTTCCGCAGGTATCTCTTCCAAAACGAATCATGCGTTTAATTTACCTCCTCGGTTTCCTCAACACGGATCACGGGCCGTAAAAATTGTTCGGGCTGAAGAACCCAGCCGATCACCACCCCCAGGGCCACGGCCCCGAAAAGAATCCAAATCAAAGGTTGCAGCAAACCGTTTTCCACGCCCAACACCAGCAAAGCATAATAGGCTCCCAGGCTTATCAACACGGCTTGCAGCAAAACAGCGGATAAAAGCGCCGCCGGACCTTCCAAACTTATGCGGAACCATTGTCCCAACCACACCGCCAGCCAGGCAGCTGCGGTGAGGATCGCGGCGGCACTGCAAACCAGGGGCAGGTAGGTAAAAAACGCATGCCCCAGCCATGTAAGCCAACCCCATTCCAAGCGTATGAACGCCTGCATGATAAAACACAACCAGGTAATCCAGAAAGCGGCGCCCAGGACCACTCCGGATGGGGTTTCGTTCACCCGATCGGCGGTCAGCCAGCGGGTTATTCCCCATTGCCGGCATTGCTCATCCCACTTGACGCGCCGCAGTATTTTAGCCAGCAGCCATTGCACCGCATCCGCGACCCATTTGCCCAGCACGATCAGCCCTATGGCCCAAGCCCAGGCAATTCCATGTGCTTTAAAATCAGTGAACCACTGGGTTATATAATTGGATACCAACAATTGTGTGGAATACGGATCCATATAAACCTCCGAACTGAGATATGGGAATGGACTACTTTAAAAACACCCAACTTAAAATGGCTGCGCCAAAACATATCCGATAGATGACAAAGATATATAAACTACTCTGGCGCAAGTATGCCAGTAAAAAATGAATGCACAACCAACCCACCACGGCTGAAGTCACGATACCGGCCAGTGTGGCCGTAGTCTCAGGCCCCGGGGAAAGCTGCAATAAATCCTTGAATTTATGCAGGCACGCCCCTCCCGTAATGGGAATGGCTAAAAGGAACGAAAAACGCGCCGCGGTTTCCCGGTTGAATCCGGCGAACAAGCCCGCGGTGATCGTAATGCCCGAACGGGAAACTCCGGGAATCAAGGCTAAAATTTGCGCACATCCTATAACCAGCGCATGACCCAAGGTCATACCCGCCTGCGTCTTTTGTTTGCGCGAAACGTATTCCGCCCAGCCCAGCACCAACCCAGCGCCGATCAGGCACACGGCAATTAAGGCCGGCTCCCTGAAAATAGTTTCAATTTTATTTTCAAAAGGCAAGGCAATTGCCACGGCGGGAATGGTGGCCAGGATAACCCACCAGGCCAATTTTGCCTGCGGATCTTGAAACCCCTGCATGGTCCATCCTTTGGTCAGCCAGGCACGGCCGAGCATCCAGACATCTTTCCAAAAATAACCCATCAAAGCCAAAAAAGTTCCCAAGTGCAGGGCCACGTCAAAGCTCAGTGAATTCAGCCAGGGCGTCTCCCAGTGAAACATTTGCGGCAGCACGGTTAAATGGGCCGAGCTGCTGATGGGTAAAAACTCCGTCAATCCTTGAATGACTCCCAGCACAATGGCTTCCCAAAGCATGGTGGTTAACTCCAATTCGAATTTTGTTTGAACGCCGCGCGCTGCAGAATCCGGATAAACAATCCCACTATATGCGGGTCAAATTGTTTGCCGGAACAATTCTTTAATTCGGCGATGGCTTCGTCTTGCGTCAACGCCTTGCGGTAAGGGCGATCCGAAGTCATGGCATCAAACGAATCCGCGATCTGCAGGATGCGGGACAACAATGGAATATCCTCGCCCTTCAAACGATCCGGATACCCGTTTCCATCGTAGCGCTCATGATGGTGCCGGATGATCCGGGAAACTTCCGCCAAACTGCGCACCGAGGAAAGAATTTCCTGCCCGATCACGGGATGTTTCTCAATTTCCAGCCGCTCGTCATGGGTCAAGGGGGCTTCCTTGCGTAAAATTCCATCCTCAACGCCGATTTTACCAACGTCGTGCAGCAGGCACGCTTTTTTCATTAATTCCTGTTGCAACGGAGTCAGGTTCAATTCCTCAGCCAACCTGGCCCCGTATTGAATGACAGCTTCCGAATGATCGTGCGTGTAGTGATCCTTGGCTTCAATGGCCGCCGCCAAAGACTTGATGGTGTCCCAAAACGACCGTTCCAACTCGTCGAATAAATTCGCATCATCAATGGCGATGGCAGCCTGGGCCGCGATCCCGCGCAAAAACAGGATATCTTTGCTGTCAAAAACTTTCCCCATCAATCCGCCGCCCACGAGCGTCCCCAGCAGCTGGTCCTTGATCACCAAAGGCACAAAAAGCAAATCCTTGTACCCCAACACACCGGCCAATTTTTCAATTGGAAAACGCTGCGGATGATCCAGCGCGCTTAAAACACTGCGGTTGTGCTTTTCCCCGGAAGTAAAAACCATATCCTTGGCATGCAGCACCAGGGTGTGGAAAAATGGACTGCGATGCGGCGGCACGCCCGTGGCCTTGGCGGGCATAAAAAAGTTTTTTTCCTTTTCCCATAAAAAAACCGCACAAACCCTAAACTCCAAAACATGGGTAATAATGGTGACAATCCGGTTCAGCACTTCGTCCAGGGATCCCAGCGTGCCGATGTCTTCCGCCACTTTCAAAAGCGTATTGGCAATTTGCACTTCAGCTTTCAATTCCGTCAACAATTGCACATTGCTCACGGCCACCGCGGCTTCGCTGGCAAAAAGCCGGGCATTTTCTATTTCCTCCAGGGTGAAATTCCGGCCCCGGCCCCGGCTGTAAATAATCAGCAACCCCAGCACCGTGCCATTCACATTCAAGGTAACTGCCAGGGCGCTGACAAAATTTTCTTTCGCAATCAAATTCATTTTTAAATTAAACGGCGAAGCGGCCAAGTTCGGCAGCACCACATATTCCTGGCCCGCATCCAAGTACCGCTGAATCAATTCACGGGGTATGGGCTGCATTTGCAGCGGGTCGGTTAGAAATCCGAATCCGGCCCGGCGCTCCAATTGGCGGTGTTCGTCGTCCCACAGCATGCACTCTACGGCATCGGCTTGAAAAAACTCCGCCGCCTTGGCGGTCAGGGACTCAAGGGTTTTATCCAGCGAGGCCCCCATCGTTAAGTTCATGCCCACTTCGCGCAAGAGCACAAACTGCCGCCGATTAAGCTTCAACTGCACTTCCAAGGCAGCGGATTTTTTCAATGCACCCTTCATAGACAAAGCACAGGTCCCCGCCGCGACGGCTTTTTTCCGGGTTCGGGCCAATGTCTGTGAACGAGCGCGCTTTTTCCCAGGTGGATTTTTACGACTGGTGCGCATGTGAACCAACCCTTACCATTGATTTTACTGCCATAATTATATGCGGCTCCTGCCAACTCCGCAAGCGAATACACTGGAGCCCGGGCAGGAAAACTCAGCCGCCGGTTTCAATGATTTTTTTCGCGCGGTCGCGCTGGTTGGGAAAAAGATTTAAAGGAACTTTTGACGGGCCTAGGGCTTTAAAGATTAAAAAACGCGCGCAATTCGGGTAATCTGCCTGACAATATTTCCCTTTGTAAATTTCGCGCATGGCCTCAATTAAAATTTGTTTATTGTATAAAAAGGGACATTCATTGATCCAATCACATTGCGCCATGCCCGGCTCCTAAGCGGATTTTTCTTTTAAAAAGTATCGGTGCTTTGGCTCCGCAGATTAATCCCGGAGCCGTTTTTTTCCTATGAAACAAGCGTTTCCAACCTCCCGGCAATAAAAAGATACAGCCAAACCCTTTACAGGATTTCCTAAATATGCCACAATATTAAAGTTTTGTCGAGGGAGGATCCTTATGGTTCAAAAAAAAGTTAAAAAAGCATCCCCTGCACACCGCGTACAAAAAGAAAAACCGCACACGTTTGTCTCTGAAGTGCCAGACCGTATCCGGCGCCTGATCAGTTCGTCCTTGGAAATCGATGAGGTTCTCAACCTTTCCATGCACTTGATGGAAAAAACTCTTGGGGCCACCGCATCTTCCATACTTTTGTATGACGCCGAGACCAACCAATTGAAATTTTATCTGGCCACCGGAGACAAAAAGGATATTTTGAAAGTTATCCGGATGCCCTCCGACCAAGGCGTGGCCGGACGCTCGTTTCAAACCAAGCGCACCTTGCTTATTCCCGAAGCCTGCAAGAGCCCGTTTTTTTACAATAAAGTCGATGAAAAATCCAAGTTCATTACCAAAAATTTAATTGCCACCCCGATTGAGGTCAAAGGCAAGTGCATCGGCGTCCTGGAAGTGCTCAACAAAGCCCGCGGCACTTTCACCCCCGAGGATGCGCGCAGTCTGAAAACCATTTCGCGTGAAATTTCCATTGCCATTGAAAACGCACAGCTTTACGACGAGGTCAAACGCGCGTACATGGACAGCATGCTGAACATGGCCAAGGCTGAAAAATACCGCGACGGCGACACGGGGCTGCATATCGAACGCTGCGGGGAATACGCCTACCGGCTTGGTCCGGCTTTGGGGTTCTCCGCCAAAGACCTCGATTCCCTGAAATTATCCATGATGATGCACGATATCGGTAAAGTTGCGATCCCGGATGCGGTCCTGCTGAAACCCGCCAAACTGGATCCGGCCGAATGGGAAATAATGATGCGCCATACCACCCTAGGCGGAGAAATCCTCGGCCGCGGGGCCCATATGAAAAACGCCGTGGACATTGCCACCTGTCATCACGAAAAATGGGACGGCAGCGGGTATCCCCAGCGCCTCTCGGGCGGGCAAATTCCGCTCTCGGCGCGCTTGGCGGCCATCATCGACGTATTCGACGCCCTCTCTTCCAAGCGTCCTTACAAGGACCCGTTTCCGCCCGAGCAAGTTAATGCCATGCTGCTGGAAGGCGCGGGAAAACACTTTGATCCGGAATTACTTCAGCTCTTCATCAGCCGTATTGAAGAAATGCGCGAGATCTACCGGACCATCTCAGCGGCCTAAGCCATTTCGTCAAAATAAAAAAGCCGGGCTAAAACGCCCGGCTTTTTTATTTTATATATCCAATCCTGAAACATCCAGTTCCGGCGCCGGTTCCGCGAGGTTCCACACCGGGAGTTCCAGCCAAGGAATTCCGGCGTACCGCGCGCGCAAAAAATCCCGGGTACTTGCCGCAATTTCCTCCGGCGCTTCGGCCGCCAAATTGTAAACTAAGCCCGCGATTGGAACCTGCCGCTGACGCAGCGCTTCCACGGTTAACAAGGTATGGTTAATGCTCCCCAACTTTGGTGAGGTCACCACTACGCACGGGAAAGCCCGTTGCGCCACATAATCCAAAGTCGTGTATTCCGAAGTCAAAGGCACAGCCACGCCGCCCACACCCTCCAACAGCAAAAGATCGCATTCACGTTCCAAAGCCGCCCAACTGCGGTCCAGCTTCTCCGGCTCCACACGCACCTGCGCCATGGCTGCCGCACAGTGCGGCGAGGCGGGAAAAGGAAATACATACGGACAAGTAGCCCCGCGTTCATCAGCAGGCTGCGGCAAAAGCCCCATGCATTTGCGATGCTGCAGAATATCCTCGGACACGCCCCGTCCTCCGGTCTGAACCAGCTTGGCCGTCAGTACCTTTCTTCCCGCCCGCTGCCACGCACGCGCCAACAATCCGGTGGCCATGGTTTTTCCCACACCCGTGTCAATACCCGTAATAAACACAATCTTCATGCAATTCTCCTCGCCAACCAAAGCATGGGATGATAGGTCAGGGGGATGCCCTGCGCCTCCACGGTTTCCCGCCCATATTGTTCAAGCAGCTTTTGCCACTGGGTTTTACTCAGGCGGGGCGCGGTGAGGCTGTTTACCCCCGTGGCGCGAAAATGCCGGAACACATCCAAGGGCGTGAAAAAATACAACGTGTCGCGCCACACCTCTGCTTGCACTATTTCCCAATTTGGTTTAAGCCATACCTGCCACGCTTCGTGCGTTGGATACGCCAGCGGTAATTCCAGAAGGAGATTAAGTTCCTTGAAATTGTCAGGCCCAAAAGTTGTGATTGCCAGCCAGCCGCCGGGTTTTACCGCATCAGCCAAACGTTGCAATAACTCAGCCAAGGGACGGATCCAATGCAACGTGGCATTAGATAAAACCAGATCCACCTCCGGCAATTGCGGCAAGCATTCCACCGCGCCGGGAATAAATTCAATGGTTGGCGATATATTGCGCTGCACGCGCTCTCCGCAGGCGGGCACAAGGTCGTTGGCAATATAATGTTCCATCGTTAATCGGGTAAACGCCTGCCGGGTCAGCAGTCCGGTTCCGCATCCGATCTCAAACACGCGGGGGAATGATGTCCCAGCCGTGCTCAACAACGCTTGCATGAGCCGTTCAGCCATCCGGCCCTGGACCTGGGCGTGCCGGTCATATGTGCCCACAGCGCGGGCGAAACTCGGGCCAACGCGCGAATTAAGCCGGTTCATAATTCACCCACGCGTCCCATTGCGGCTCTGCGTAAAACGGAAAATGCCCTATCTCCAGCCGCCGACAAGCGGGATGGCCCTGCCAAAACCGGCGTTGCGCGGCCGCAGGAATAATCCGGTCCTGCATCCCGATCAACACGCGCCCAAACGGCTGGGGGGTTGCCTTGCCTCCCGCAAAGCCGGGTTCGGCCAGAATCGCAGCACGCAATTGCGCCAACTCGTCACGAATCTTTTCCCAAGGCCGGACCGGAGCCAGCTGCATAAATTCCATGGCTGTTGTTTCTGAAGGAAACATATTGTGATAAAACGCCGTGAGCGTTTCCGGGGACAACTGCGCCAAGGTGGCATCGAAAATTACCGGAGGTATGCCAAAGCGGGAATTAATCGGCTGCAACGTACCGTTGAGAGCCGTAATAGACGCCGGTGCCGCGGGCCATTCGGCCTGATTTTTCCAGGCAGCCCACACACCCAAAGACCAGGCCAGGACATGCACTTCAGAGTAAGGTGCCGCCAGTGCAACCAATGATTCGGGCAGGCTCAAATCCCGGTAATCGCAAAGCATGTACACATCCAGCCGTTGACTGACCAGGGGCAGAAACGGTTTCTCGTCCATGCCCCAGCCATTGAAAAAAATCAAGAGTGCGTCCCGTTGTTCGTGAATCATCCAGCGACCATGCATGGTCGTCCCTCACATTTGATATGAATGTAGGGAACGGTTTGAAACCGTTCCCTACTACTCAGCCAGACTTTTTATTATGCAGCCGGGCAAAGCTTTAAGTTCCTCCCAGTCCATGGCCGCGGATAATGAAACCCGCAAACGGCTGGTGCCGGTCGGAACCGTTGGAGGCCGCACGGCCATGAGCAGAAATCCAGCTTCCTTGAGCGCACGCGCACTTTTGAGCGTGCGTTCATTGTCACCAATTATTATAGGAACAATCTGGCTCTCGCCCCGCACGGCCAGCCCGCGCTCAGTGCAAGCTGCGCGCAACTGTTGCGCCAGAGCCAACACTTGCCCGCGTTTGGCGCGCCACTCCGGCAAACGATCAAGCAAGCCGCTCAGCCAGTGCAGGATCACCGGGGGCAAAGCCGTGGTGAAAATGAACGGGCGGGTCGTGTTGATCAAATAATCCACCACGATGCGGTCCGCCACTACATACGCGCCCAAGGCAGCCAAAGCCTTGCCGAAAGTCCCCACCAAAAGATCAATGTCCGGGATAACACCCTGCGTCTCGGCCAGGCCCAAGCCCCGGTCGCCGAATACCCCAAATGCATGCGCCTCATCCACATACAGCCAGGACGCGTACTGGCGCTTCAAGGCCGCCAAACGGCGCAGATCGGCGCAATCCCCGTCCATGCTGAACACGCTCTCCGAGACAATCACGGCGCGGCGCGCTTGGTTCCGGTGCTTGGCCAGCAAATGCTCCAAGTGCGCATAATCCAAATGCGGATAGCGAAACAGCTTGGCGCCGGACAAACGCACGCCGTCAATCAGGCTGGCATGGTTCAGCCGGTCGGAGAATACCACATCCTCCGGACCCACCAAGGCAGGCAAAAGGCCCAGATTGGCGTGGTACCCGGAGTTCAGCACCAACGCCGCCTCCCGCCCAAACATCGCGGCCAGTTTGGTTTCCACGGAAGCGTACTCCGCGTGATTGCCTGTGAGCAAACGCGAGGACGAAGCGCTCAAGCCGAACGCATCGTCGAACCGGTCCAAAGCGCATTGCTTGAAAAACGCAGACTGAAGCTGCGGGTCCGTGGCCAAGCCCAGATAATCATTGGACGATACATTCAAGAGCCGTCGGCCTGCGATCCAGGCATAGTTCCCCTCCCGGCGTTCCAAAAGCGTCAAGCGGCGGCGGTTATCCTTGGCATCCAAATCCGCTAAAGCTTGCGCCAGGGATGAATAATCTGCGGATTCTGTCATTTTATTGTTCCGCTGCCACGGTGCGGATCACATGCATGCTTTTTTCAAAAATTTCATCCAACTCCTGTTCGTTCACGGCTAGGGGCAAAAACCAGTAAATAGTATTGTCCAACGGGCGCAGCAGTAAATTGTTTTGAATTGATTTTAAATACGTCTTATATCCAATCCGGGTTTCAGTTGGGAACGCCTCGCCCCGGCTCCGGCTCTTCACCAAATCCACGGCCCCGGCAAATCCCTGGTGCCGGATATCCCCCACGCAATCCAGTTCCTCAAAGGCGCGCATCTTTTCCCGAAACCGCGCCATGAGTGCAACCCGGCTCTCGGGCCAGCCGTTCTCCTGCAACATTTTTAAATTTTCCGCGGCCACGGAACAGGCCAAAGCATTGGCCGTATACGTATGCCCGTGGAAAAAAGTCTTGCCGGCCGCATCATCACTGTAAAACGCCTGATAAATTTCTTCCCGCATCACGGTCAAGGCCAGCGGCAAGTAGCCTGCCGAAAGCCCCTTGGACAAGCAAAGAAAATCCGGAACCACACCGGCTTTCGTGTGGGCAAAAAACGTTCCCAAACGCCCAAACCCGGTCGCCACTTCATCCAGGATCAACAGCACGCCCAACTCCTGCGTCAGCGCCCGCAAGCGCCGCAAATACTCTGGTGGGTAAAAAGAAATCCCCGCCGCTCCCTGCATCAACGGTTCGGCGATTACGGCCGCGATTTCCTGATAATTTTCGCGCAGCACGGTCTCCATGGACGCGAAACACTCTAGGGCGCATCCGGTATCTGACGCATCATACGTGAAGGCGGATTTCCGGTGCGTACAGGTGCTGCATTGCGGCGAGGCGGCCTGATACGATTTAAAACGCAAAGGCGCATACAGCTCATGATAGAGCGCAATCCCCCCAACGCTCATGGCACCGGCCGTGTCGCCATGGTACGAATTTTCCAGAAACACAAAACGAGTTTTCTTTGTTTGGCCCACGTTCTGCCAATATTGAAAAGCCATTTTCAAGGCAATCTCAGTCGACGTGGCTCCATTGTCCGAAAAGAAAAAACGGCACAGGGTTGGATCCAAAAAAGTCCGCAACCGGTCCACGGTCTCGGCCGCGGGCGGATGCGTAATGCCCGCGAACAGCACATGGTCCAACTGCTCGGCCTGCGCCTGCAGCGCCTGCTTCAGGCGCGGATGCCCATGCCCATGCACATTGCACCACCACGACGCCACCGTGTCATAGTACATGCGCCCATCCGCATCATACAAACGGACGCCCTCGCCCCGGACCATGACAATCGGGTCCCGGTCCGCGTAATCTTTCATCTGCGTGTACGGGTGCCAGATGTGTTCCCGGTCCACCTTCAAGGTCTGTTGCTTATCGTACATACTCGCCGCTCCTTGTTATGCGGTGCTGTCACCGTTGAATTTTTCCAATTCAGCCCAAAACGCCCGGTCTTCACCCACGTCGCGGCCGCGGGTGGTCAGGTAACCGCCGGTTAAAAAGCCATTGGCCCCGGCCAGCATCAGCAAGCCCTGAAAATCTTTCATGCGGGTTTCACGCCCGGCGGCAAATTTAATCACCTTGGCAGGATTGACCAGGCGGAAAATAGCAAAAGTTTTGGCAATCTCGCTCACTGGAGCCAGTGGCTGGTTCTCCAAAGGCGTGCCGGGAATCGGGATCAGCACATTAAGCGGGATGACATCTATATTTAAGTCGCGCACGGCATACGCCAATTCCACGCGGTCTTCCATGGATTCCCCCAAACCCAAAATCCCGCCCGTGCAAGTGCCGATACCATGCGCCTGCAACAAACGAATAGTTGCAATCCTGGCCTCAGCTGAATGCGTGGAAGAAATCAGTTCGTGATATTTGGCGGGATTAACTTGTAGGTTAAGGTTGTAGCGATAGACTCCCTCGGCCGCCAACGCTTCCACCAAAGGTTCGGTGAGCATTCCCACGGAAACGCATACGTGCATTTCCGGTAAAGCTCGGCGGATCGCGCGCACGCTGTTCACAATCCGGTCAAACTCCGGTGTCCGCGCCTCATACCCCGTGCCGCTGGTCACCAGCCCGAATACCCGCACGCCATGGTCATATGCCCGCTTGGCATCAGCCAACATTTGCTCTTCGGAGACCAGGGGATACTCTTCCACTTCGGCCTGATGGTGCGCCGACTGGGCGCAGAACCGGCAATTCTCCGGGCATGCGCCGGACTTGGCATTCATGATCGTGCACATATCCCCCTGGGGGGCAAACTTGGTTTTGACCCGGTGAGCCAGTGCAATCAAATCTAAAATATCCTGCCCCTGTAAAGCCGCCAATTTCAGAGCTAAGGGTTTGTCCAGAAACTTACCTTCCAGCACGGCATAGGCAGCTTGGACATCCGGATGAATATAGGACAAAGCCAAATTCGTCATACATCTGTTTCCTTCCAATGTGAATTGAAGCACCCCAAACCATAATATCATTTTTCAAAACACAGCCGTAATGCCGACGTGTTGGTTTAATTGTTTACCCAGTTATTAGTTTAGGTTGACGGTGAATTGTACTCAGTCTAAAGGAGAAATGCAATCTGAAAATCCGCTCAGAGATGTTCCACTAAAATTTTCACACCCAGGGCGATCAACACCAAACCGCCCGCTAAATCCATTTTCCGCCCAAATGCATTGCCCAAACGGCATCCCAACTGCAGCCCCAAGGCCGTCAACACCGCCGTCACAATGCCAATCACCACCGAGGGCAGCCAAATCGAAATTCTCAGCAAAGAAAGCGAGAGCCCCACGGCCAACGCGTCAATACTGGTGGCAATGGAAAGCACGAACAGCCGCCAGCCCCGGGTCGGATCATTAATTTCTTTCTGCTCCGTATCGGCGTGAATGGATTCCCAAATCATGTGCCCGCCCACCAGGCTCAATAAACCAAAGGCCACCCAGTGATCCACGTTCTGAATTTTTCCAGCCACACTCTGGCCCAAATACCAGCCGATCACCGGCATGATAAATTGAAAAAAACCAAAACTCAGGGACATGCGCAACATCTGCCCCAAATTGACTTGGCAAAGTTTAATGCTGGACCCAATTGCCACCGCGCCGGCATCCATGGCCAAACTCACGGCCAGACCAAACAAAACCCAAATCGGCATAAACATCTCCCCTTATTTTTTTCTTCCAATATAATACAACCGTTTAAATTCAATATTCACTTTGCCGGCAACTGCGGCGTTTTCTATTTCCTGCCGGACCAAACGCGTAAAGGTCTGGATATACGTTTCGGGAAGCGCCTGATTATAAAACATTGGCCCGGTATATCCATTGTTGGCGCCCGACAGATAAAACTGATACGCTTGCTCTGTATTCACCAGGCTGGTTTCTTCCGCCAGCTCGGCATGGCAGGTCATAAAGCCGGCTTGTTCAAACAAAGTTTGATAGGCCTGTAAATCAGGCAGCAGAAACCAAGGATTTTTCCAATGGGCAAACACAGGCCGGATATCCTCGGTCTGCGCCACCCGGTCAACCCACTGAGCAAACGTCGGCCACGCCGTGGGACAAGCAATACCCAAACGGCCTCCGGGACGCAGCAAGCGCAACATGGCCCGCGCCGCTTGTTCAGGTTTACGAAACCACTGAAACGCACTGTTGCAAAATCCCAGGTCAAAGGCCTCGTGATACTCCAATTCGTCGGCATCCGCTTGTTGAAATTCCAAATTCCGGTATTGCGCCCGGGCTTCCTCGATCATGCCCGCGGAAATATCCGTGCCCAGCACCCGGCCCCGGGTCAAAAATTTCAAAGCATCGGTGATATGCCCGGGGCCGCAGCCAATGTCAATGATATCTTCCTGCCCTGCCGGTTGCAATAAAGCCAGCAGTTTTTTGGCCGCTTTATTTTGCAGCAGGGCTTTTTGCTGATATTGCTCAGCCACGGCATCAAACGCTTGCGTAGATTCTCCCGGCATATCCCTGTTCACCTCACGCTACAAAAAAAATTTAAGCAGCCGCGGTAATTTGCATGGCACGCAGAACATGTTGCCGCAACAAGTCCGGCGCCATAAGCGCCGTCATATGCCCTTTGCGGATGCTCTGCAGCGACTCCGGCATGTACCCCTGCTTTTGACGTTCCCAGTTTATCACCCGGTCAAAGCGCGCCAAGAGCGGAAACACCGGCGTTCCTTTAACACCTTGAAAAGCTTCTTCAAAATTCAAAAGCTGGCGCACAGAATCCGGATATTCCAAAGCCAGCGAACCGGTCAAACGCCGGTACGCACCCGTGACAAAAACTTCCGCCAAAGCTGCACCGGCCAACAGCGGTATATACGCCGTGGCGCTGTTGTACAGCGTCCGGTGCAGATTCACAGCCGAACCGCCCATTCCCACGCCCGCCAGATAAATTTTTTCATTTTTCTTCTGCCGGCACTCCTGTACCACATGCTCCATGGTCCAAACCGATCCGACCAGCATGGCCATGTAGTGGGACAACTCCACCATATGCTCCAAATAATGCAGCAGGGAGTCATTATGATAGGGTGCGCGAATAACAATCCAATTGGCTTCCACCGGCGCTTGCTTCCACAAAAACATATTTTTAAACGTATTGTTGGCTTGCGCGGAAAAATCAAAGGCCGCTTCACTGTGCCCATGATGAAAAATCAAAGTTGGAAAAACCGCGCCCTTCCATTGTATGATCTTATACGCCGGGTCCACGGGACCTGCCAAAGTTTGCATGGGAAGTAAAAATTGGTCCGGTGCTTCCTGCCGGGGTTGGGATAAACGGACGCCCTCCAAGTGCCGCGACCACGAAGGCCCCGAAATGGTGCGCGAAAAAAACTTTTTTGACTTCATGGACAGCGACGTCAAAAAAACCATAGTATGATCCCAAAAAGCATGCATGCCAACCACTCCCGCAACTTATTGAGTTTTCATTTTCCAAGTTGGTCTTCAATCTAGCACGCTATTCCCCGCTTGGCAATGCCCTTGCCAAATTTCCGCATTGACGACAGAAGACCATAGTCCGTAAAATGGATGCCGTTGCCTCTTCTCAACCAAGGGAAGTGACACTTTTTATTCCCCAGGGTGTTAGAGGGTATAGAAGCGATCGGGAGATTACGCCATGGCTATCGATGTTGCCGCCCATTATCAAACATACGGACCGATGGTCTTGCGGCGCTGCCGGTTTCTTCTCAAACAGGAAGAAAGGGCGCTGGATGCCATGCAAGAGGTGTTTGTGCGGCTTTTAACTTATCAAAACCGCCTCAGGGGCGACTACCCTTCCAGCCTGCTCTACCGCATGGCCACCAATGTGTGTTTAAACCTTATCCGTTCATCCAAACATACGGCTGTAAACGATTCCGAGGAAATCATTGCTTCCATTGCCTCGGCTGCCGAACATGATAAACCCATTTTTTTAAATGCTTGGCTTGACCACCTTTTCCGCCAGGAAAAACCGACCACCAAAGAAATGATGGTCATGCTCTACGTGGATGGCATGACCCTGGAAGAGGTGGCCGAGGCTTTTGGAATGTCCGTGTCGGGCGTGCGCAAGCGTGTCCGCGAATTTAAAACCCGGGTCCAAGCATTAAAGGAGTACGAACATGTCTAACCCTCTTTCAGATTACTGGCTGGAACGTTACGCCTTGGACGAACTTCCCCAGGCTAAACGGGAGGAAATTCGAATATTGCTTCAAGCCGACCCCGGTTTACAGCAACGATTGCGTGAACTCACTCAATCCAACGACGCCATCTTGCGGCATTACCCGGCAACCGCCATGGCAGACCGTATCCGTGAGCGGCAATTGGGCGGAACCACCGCGGACCGGACCGTTCCAAATACCCACGTCACTTGGGCCCGTCCCGGCTGGATGTTTCCGGCCGGAACCGTGGCCGTGGCCGCAGCCCTGGCACTTTGGATTATGCCCGCGTGGCTTTTACCCCAATTGCATCCCGGGGCGGGATTGGAAATCACCCGCTTAAAAGGCATGGAATCCGGTTTGACTATTTACCGCCAACACCAAGGCAACGCCGAGCTGCTCAAACCTTTCGCCTTTGCCAGGCACGGCGACCTGCTGCAAATTGCCTATGTTTCCTTAACCGAACCTTATGGCGTGATTATTTCCATTGATGGACGCGGAACCGCGACCCTGCATTTCCCCGAAAACAACCAAACAGCATCCAAATTGCAAATCAAGCACAAAACCCTTTTGCCCAAAGCTTACGAACTCGACAACGCCCCGGGCTTCGAACGTTTTTTCTTGATCACATCCGTTACTCCGATCTCTCCCCTTGACATCCTCCGCGCCGCGCGGACCTTGGCGCAAACCCCGCATCTGGCCAAAACCGAATCCCTGCCGCTCAACCGCAACTTGCACCAATACTCGGTTGTCATCCAAAAAAGCGAGCGGCAATGAAAAACACCAAGTCGGCACGTTGGTGGTTGATCCTTTTTGCCCTGCTTACCGCTGTTTCGTCCGTCCAGGCCCAACCCGGCGATGCGCCCGCTTCCGCTGAGATAGGCTGCCGGTTTGCGGTAGTCATTGGCGCCAACAATGGCGGCAAAGAACGGGCTGAGCTGCGCTATGCGGTTTCCGACGCGCAAAAAGTCATGGATCTTTTACAAAAAATCGGGGGCGTGCTTCCGGCCGACAGTGTATTGATGATCGAACCTACACGCCGTTCTTTTTTAAACGGTTTTGCCCGGCTGCAACCCAAACTCAAAATCCTAAAAAATCGCTATAAAAAGCTGGAACTTATTTTCTATTACTCCGGGCACTCGGATGAAGAAGCGCTCCTGCTGCGCGGGGAAAAAATTTATTATAAGGAAATCCGCGCCCTGCTTGCCCAATTGCCGGCGGACGTGCGCATCACCATTCTGGATTCATGTTCCTCGGGCGCCTTTACCCGATTAAAGGGCGGAACCTCCCGGCCGCCGTTTCTGGAAGATTCGGCGTACAATATGCGCGGTTTCGCGATTATGACCTCCAGTTCCGTGGATGAGGCTTCGCAGGAATCAGACCGGTTAAAAAGTTCGTTTTTTACCCATTACCTGGTGACCGGCTTGCGGGGTGCGGCGGACCTGACACAGGACGGGCGCATTACGCTGAGTGAAGCCTATCAATACGCTTATACCGAAACCCTGGCCAAAACCGAACGCACCTTAAGCGGCCCCCAGCATCCCAACTACGATATCCAAATGACCGGCACCGGCGATGTGATTATGACCGATATTCATAATTCCTCGGCCGTGCTGGTGCTGGACAAAACCATTCAAGGCCGGATCTCGGTGCGTGACCGCACCGGCCAACTCATGGCGGAACTGCGCAAACTCCCCGGGCGCGAGCTGCGCATCGGCTTGGAAAACGGTGATTTTTCAATCACCAATGAAACCGGCAGCCGTACCTACGCAGCACAAATCCAACTTGATTTTGGGCAACAACTGGTACTGGCGCCTGAGCAATTTAAAATCATTCATCGCGAACCGACCGTAACACGCGGTCGGGCGCCGGAACCGGATGCGGAGCATGAGGCTTTCGCCGAAGATGTCAATGCCAAATTCAGCGGCAGCGGGTATACCGTAATCCCCTGGCATTTTTCTCCCCTCATCCGGCGCGCGGAAAATATGCGCACCATCCATTATTACGTATTCAATGCTTTGGGAAGTTACAGCGCCAAATTGGACGGTTTCAGTGTGGGAACAGGGCCGGGTATTGTCGGAGAAAACGCCCGCGGCATGCAGGTTTCGTTCGTAGGCAATCATGTCTACGGTCCGATGGAGGGAATCCAGATTTCCAATTTTTTCAACCAAGTGGATCAGCGATTTGACGGCATCCAGTTAACCACGGGCATCAACCAAGTTTTCGAGGATGCCGTTGGAGTGCAATTGGGAGGTTTCAACTTTACCAGCCACAATGTTACCGGAGTGCAACTTAGCTATGCCGGAAATTACGCAGGTGGCGATGTTTTGGGCACTCAACTTGGCCCGGTGAACATATCCCGGAATTGCAACGGATTTCAATTTGGGTTGGTTAATCTAACTGGAGAACAAAAAGGCGAATCCATTGGTTTGATCAACTTGGCCAAAAATGGTTCCATCGACTGGACCACCTGGTCCGACAACTACCTTCTGTACAACACCGGCGTGCGCTTCCGGGTAAATCATCTTTATTCCCTCCTGGCCGTAAGCAGCGAGTCCTTGTCCTCAGGCACCGACAATGCCCTAGCGTGGTCCGTCCGTTTTGGCGCGCATGTGCCAGTGCATTCATTTTACTTCGAATCCGATTTGGGTATCGGCGCCCTGATTCATTCCCCCTTCACGCATTCCGGCGTGGGCGATGAAACCTTTACCCAGTGGCGCGCCCTTGCCGGTTTGCGCCTTGCATCGTTTTTTTCGATTTTCGTGGGTCACGGTGTAAATTTGGCGTTTAACATTTCCGAAGAAAATGACGAGCCCAGACTCTGGCATTTCAACGTCCTGCCTTTAATCTTCGGCGGAGTGCAGTTCAACTTTTAATTCCCCGCATTTTCCCAAATCCTCCATGCCTGTTTTTTCATACCGGCGGTAACACTTTTCCTCCAGGGCCGTGTTTCATTCAATAGAAACCAAAAATAGAACTGCCGTAGGCAGCGTTTCAAAATTTTCCCGTTTTAAGGAGATCCGCTCATGATGGATATCAATTGGATTTCTATGTTGTTGTCAAGCCCGACGCTGGTGGTGTTGATTGCCTGCTCCATAATTTCGCTGGTGTTTATTTTAGAGCGCGGCCTTTATTACTGGCGCAATTTGATCAACCACGATCATTTTTTTCAAGGCTTGAAGCCCTTGATTCAAAAAAAGGAAATCAATCATGCCTTGGCCTACTGCCAAAATTTTCAAGGCCCTTTGCCTCGTGTTATCCATGCAACCTTGGAACACTCCAAAGAATCCCTGGAAAGCCTGACCAATCTGTTGTCGAGCTTGATTAAAAAAGAAGAAGTGCTTTTGGAACGGTTCTTAGGGATACTGGGCACGCTCGGCAATACGGCGCCCTTTATAGGTCTTTTGGGCACAGTCATCGGCATCATTAAAGCCTTCCAATCCCTGTCCACGGCCGGGTCAGGCGGCCCCAATGTGGTCGCGGCAGGTATTGCCGAGGCGCTGATCGCGACCGCCGCCGGTTTGACCGTGGCCATTCCGGCGGTTATTTTTTACAACTTTTACGTTTCCCGCGTGCGCCAAACCATTACGGATATTGAAGCTTCGGTCGAACAAGTGTTGTTCATGGTCAAAAAGTGAAGCCCCCCGAGGCTTGCCAAGGGGCATCGGATATCATGCCCCGAGCGCCTCTATTTTTCCCTGCCGTAGAGGCAGGGTATTAATAGGCGAAAGGGTATAAAAATGATCCGAAAGGATATACACGCCATGTTCATTCTTTGGTTGGAGGATTTACAGACCCTGCATTGGGCTCTGGTTCAAAGCGCGGAAAGCATTCATACCCGGAGTATAAAAGCCGGGCAGCGCTGGTAGGAGGAAGAAAGCATGAATCTTGGAGCACAGCAAAAACCCATTGTTTCAATTAACCTGACTCCTCTGGTGGACGTCAGCTTGGTGTTGGTGGTTATTTTCATGGCCACGGCGCCCATGCTGATGCAAAAAGGCATTACCGTGTTTCCCGGTGAAAAAAAAACGAAGCCGATGCCGCTTCCAATTCGGCTGCGGACGATGTACTCGTAAAATTGGAAGCCAATCAGATAATCATCAACCGGCAATCCATTCCCTGGCCCAATCTGGCGCAAGTGCTTTCCGTTTCCCTGCAGCACTCAGTGAAAAAACGCGTGGTGGTGCGGCCCGGCCAGGGTGTGGTGCATGGGGATGTGGTGCGGGTTATGGATACCGCTAAGCAATGCGGGGCAAAAAAGCTGGTTATTTGGGGAGCCAATCCGTAAATCGGACCGGCCTGCGGCATTTTTCCGAGGTGTTAGATCATGCGCAATTTATTTAAGAAAAAAAACTCGCCCAATACCATCATGGCGGAAATCAACGTGACGCCGCTGGTGGACATCTGCCTGGTCTTGGTCATTATCTTTATGGTTACCACCGCCATGTTCCTGCAACCGCCCTTTGAAGTATGGGTGCCGAAAACCATGGCTACGGACCAGGGACGCGAGGGAAATCTATTTGTGGCCATTGCTTCAGACGGCAACTTGGCCATCAATGAAGCCAAGGTTACCTCCCGTGATTTCCCCGAAATCATCGCCACCCGGCTTTTGCAGAGTCAAACCAAACGCGTGATTATCCGGGCAGACGCCCGGGTTTTAAGCCAAACCGTACTTCAAGCCTTGGATACCATCAAGCAAGCCGGAGCCCAGCATATTAGTTTTGGCACCGAAGAAAAGAGGGATTAACATGTGGCTCGACCGTCCGGACACCCGTCTGCAAGCCACCGTGGCCATTTCCATACTTTTACATTTGATGCTCATCAGCCAAGTGGGTTTCCGGAACGCTGCGCATTCAAATAAAAATATGGTCTTGACGGATGTGGAATATATTCAAGATTATGCACCGCCCTCTTCCGGGTCCGTGGTGCACAAAGTGCCGCAACCCAAACCCAAAGAAATTGTCGACGACAAACCGTCCACGGCCTCCGCACCGGTTCAGCCGGAAAACGAACCCGAAGAAGCGCAAAATCAAGACAATGCCAATGGCGCGCCCTTTAACCCCAATGTTGACGGCAAACTTTTCATGCCTTTTTACGCCGTGGAACAGGTGCCGGTCTTCCAAAGTAAAATCACGCCTTCCTACCCAGAAAGTGCCCAAAAATTAGGCCGCACCAGCAAAGTGATACTTGAAGCTTACATTGGCATTGACGGATTGGTCCGCATGGCGCGCATTGTAAAAAGCGGCGGCGAGCTGTTTGATCAAGCGGCGCTGATGGCCTTGAAGCATTCGACATTCATGCCCGCCCGTGTAAACGGAAAACCGGTGCCGGTTAAAATTTTAGTGCCATATGTATTTTCATTGGAATCCTAAGCGCAAAATCCCGCGGCGAAATTACTTGACAAATGACCAAAGGTCAGCTATATTTTTATAAATGACTATCAGTCATCTATAAGTCAGCCTTTGGGAGATCCTCATGGTGCTTGCCCAGCGTGCCCGGAACGTAACGCAAAAAAATCAACGCCGCCTGGCCCTTACCGCCGCCGCCCGGGAACTTTTCCAAAAGCATTCATTTTCCCAAATCAGCATGGCGGACGTGGCTCAAAAAACCGGCATGGCCAAAGGCACGGTATTTTTATATTTCAAAACCAAAGAAGAACTTTTTTTCTCCATTGCCGTCGAGGAATTTCAGCTTTGGCTGGACGACATGGACCGGCTCTTCCGCGGATTGGCGCGAGGCCGAAAAAAAATTACCCCCGGAGAATTCCTGAAAAATTTGGGAGCCATGCTCTCGCGCTATACGCTCTTGATGCACATGATCGCCATTTTCCACACGGTTTTGGAACATAACATTTCCTATGCCGACTCCCTGCGGTTCAAACAGCTGATGTATGACCGCCTTCCAAAAACCGGAACACTCATGGAACAGTGCCTCCCCGGACTTAAACCCGGCCAAGGGTTTAAATTCATTTTATGGATGTATGCTTTGGTTATCGGATTTACGCACATGGCTGAACCCGCCCCAGTTGTCCGGGAAGTTTACCGCAAGAAACCGGCGCTGCGCAGCATGCAATTGGATTTCCACGAATCATATTTTAGTGCATTGAAAGCCATACTCGACGGCTGGTTGGCGCAGAACCGGCGTACCCAGGCAAATCCGCGTTCAGGAGGACGCTCATGACACCCGATCCGTTCCAACCGTATATTTTAGCAGGTGTAAAGCTAAAAAACCGCATCCTGCGCTCGGCCACGCACGAAGGCTTGGCCGATGAATCCGGCGCGCCCCTGCCGGCACTGACGCAAAAATACCTGCAGTTGGCCAAGGGCGGCATCGGCGCCATCATCACAGGATATGCGGGCGTGCACCCTGTAGGCAAATGCGCCCTCCATCGTATGCTGATGGCGGACCGCGACGAACTCATCCCTGCGTATCGCACTCTAGTGCAAGCTGTTCACGCGGCGGGGACGCCGATTTTTCTTCAATTAGGACATGCGGGACGTCAAACACGTTCAAAAATCACCGAATTTCAACCCGTAGCTCCGTCCGCGATTCGCGACCAATTTTTCAATGAAGAAATTCCCAAAGAACTCACTGAGGCGGAAATCGAAGCTGTGATAACCGCCTTTGTCCAAGCCGCCCGCCGGGCGCAGGAAGCAGGATTCGACGGAGTCCAAATTCACGCCGCGCACGGCTATTTACTTTCAGAATTTCTTTCCGCGTATTCCAATCACCGCCGGGATAAATGGGGAGGCAGTATCGAAAACCGCTTCCGCATCATTGGCGAGATTTTCTCTCGAATTCATACGCTGCTGCCGGAGTTCCCGATTCTAATCAAAATCAATGCCACGGACGGACGAAAAAACGGCATGCGCCTCCCCGAAGCTGTCCTTATCGCACAACGTTTGGAAGAGGCAGGCTGCGCGGCCATCGAAGTTTCCTGCGGTGTGGATGAGGACAAATTCTTTACCATTCGCAGCGAGCGCAATCCCATAGATGCGGTATTTCATTATAATTTCAAGGTGCATAATGCGCCGGCGTGGATGCGTCCGCTCCTAAAACTTTTTTTGACCCGGGCGTTTAAGCCTTCCTTACCCTCCCGTATGTATAATGTTCCGGCTGCGCAGGCAATCAAAGCTGCGGTCAAAATACCCGTCATGGCTGTGGGCGGAATCAAAACCTTGGCTGACCTCCAAGCCGTCTTCAACCAAGATGCGGCCGATCTGGTTTCACTATCCCGCGCCCTGATTCTGGAACCAAATTTGATTGAAAAATTCCGTACTGGAAAACAAGCCGAAGCAAAATGCCTTAGTTGCAATTATTGCGCCCTCGGAATCGAATCCGAACCCTTGCGCTGTCATTTCGGGAAACTAAAAATCTCTTAGGAAAGGAATAAACACATGAATTCATCCGCACCTACAGCACCCATTGCACTTATTACCGGAGCCTCCGGCGGCATCGGTTATGCCCTAAGCCATGAACTGGCCCAGCGAGGGTATCACACCCTATTGGTCGCCCGGAGCACCGACAAGTTGGAAGCTCTGGCGAAAGAACTGCGTTCCCAATA
Source organism: Candidatus Goldiibacteriota bacterium (assembly GCA_020052235.1). Lineage (GTDB taxonomy): Bacteria > Oederibacteriota > JAAXVQ01 > JAAXVQ01 > JAAXVQ01 > JAAXVQ01. The sequence continues at coordinate 819 of JAGVPM010000110.1, read as the reverse complement.
CAAGACTGAGGCCACGGTCATCGCGTGCGATCTGGGTGCGCCGACATCAGCGGTTGAATTGGTGAAACACCTTCAGGTGAAAAAACTCGCAGTGGATGTATTGGTGAACAATGCAGGTTTCGGGTATCTGGGCGATTTTGCCGCTTCGGATTGGCCTACCCAAGCGTCCATGCTCCAGGTTAACATTTCCACCTTGGTCCAACTCACACAACTCATCCTGCCCCAAATGCTGGAAAGGAAATCCGGGAAAATATTGAATGTCGGCTCCACCGGTTCCTTTTCTCCAGTCCCGACTATGGCCGTCTATGCTGCCACCAAGGCGTTTGTGCTGAGTTTTTCCGAAGCTTTGGCCTCTGAATTGGAAGGCCGAGGAGTCACCATCACCGCGCTCTGCCCCGGTGCCACGCAAACCGGATTTGCCGAACGTGCAAACGCGGAAGGCACTCTGCTTTTCAAATTTTCAAATTTGCCATGCCGGCTAAAACCGTGGCCCGCCTGGGCGTAGCGGCCATGCTCAAAGGGAAAAAACGAGTTGTAACCGGATGGTTCAACCGGCTGATGATCGCTTCGATCCGCCTGACTCCGCGCGATATGGTATTAACGCTCTCAAAACGTTTAATGAGCCATTAACTTAATACCCGTACTCGGCATCCGTGACCGTCAATTGCACATACTCAAACCTGCCGGAGGCTAAGTGCCAAGCGGCCGAGCCTTGAGTAAGAATTTTATAACCACCCAATTCCTGATAATTTCCACCCGTGGTGGACCAAGTTTCCAAAACCGGTGTACCGTCATCATCACGGTAGCGTTGCCCCGTAA
>JAGVPM010000128.1 GCA_020052235.1 Candidatus Goldiibacteriota bacterium | reverse complement strand
TGCCGCGCTCCCTACGGTCGCTCGCAATGACAGCATTTAAAGGTTTTTCAGTCATTGCGAGAAGCGCAAGCGACGAAGCAATCTCTATTTTAAGCGTTGGACACAGTCTTGAAGGGGGAAAAAGCATTTATCAGAAAAAGGGGTGAGTGAAATGCGTAAAACATTTTTAAAGCGTTGCTTGTTGAGCGTGTTTGGGATCGCGGCCTTGGTTTGCATTGCTGCCTGCACGGATGTTACCATTCGTCCGGGCATGCCGTCGTACATGAGCCGGATTGCCATTCCAATATTCCAGAACCGCACCAATCAGCCTAACTTGGAAAATGAAATCACGCAGCAGCTCAATCAGGAATTCATGATGGACGGGCGCTTGGAGATTGTCAATCCGGACAAAGCCAATGCGCTGTTGCAGGGCACGGTGACCCAGTATATTTTGGAACCGCTGTTGATGGACGTGCATAACACGCCCCAGCAATATAAAATGCGCGTGATTTTGTATTTGGCGCTCAAAGACACCAAGGCGGGCAAAAATCTTTGGGTGGAAGAAAAATTTGAGGAAAGCACAACGTACTTTGTGGCCAATACCATGGGCGTTAATGCGGAAAACGAACAGGATGCGCGCAAGCGCCTGATTCAACAGTTGAGCCGGCGCGTCATTGCCCGCGTGATCGAAGGATTCTAAAGTGGCCAAAAAGCGGATTTATTATGCGGAGTTTCGGCGCACCCTCGAGCAGGAAGCAAAACCGGTTTATTTATTCACCGGGGCTGAAACTTTTCTCAAGGAAGAGGGCACGCAGGCCATCATTGATAAGGTGCTGCCGCCTGCGGAACGGAATCTAAACTTCGAATCTTTGTATGCCGGAGATATATCGGGCACGGATGTCCGCGAACGCGCGCTGACCATGCCGTTTTTTACTTCGCAGCGGGTCATCCTGGTGCGCCAGGTGGAGAAGTGGCGCGCGCCGGATGTTAAAGCTTTGAATGATTACGTGGAACGGCCCTCGGATTCCACAACCCTGATTTTATCCTCGCAGGAAGAACGCCTTAAAACCGAAGCCTGGAACACCTTGGCTGCGCGGGCTTACCATGTGGAGTGCTATCCGCTGTTCGACAACCAGGTGCCGGATTGGGTGGACCGCCGGAGCCGTGATCACGGCAAACGCATTTCGCGCGATGCCATTCACATGTTGATTGAACGCGTGGGGCAAAGCCTGACGGATTTGGACAATGAGCTGGGCAAGCTGGCCAGTTATGTGGGCCCCAAAGACGCCATTTCCGATGAAGATGTCAAAGCCGCGGCCGGGCATTTGCGCCAGGACACCATTCACGATCTTGATCGCGCTTTGGGAAAAAAGCAGTGGCGCGAGGCGGTCCGCTTGGCCAATCAGCTCATGGAAGACGGGGCCAACGCGCCCCAGACCTTATCGTCCGTGGCCTGGCATTTCCGCACCTTGTATGCCGACCGCTTGAAGTATGAAAAGGGCGACGCGCTGGATCAGGTTTTAATATCCGTGCGCAATCCGCAGATGAAGCAGGAACGGGCCGAGCAAATTAAACAGTTTCCGGCTGCTGAATTTCCCCATGTGTTTCGCGAACTTCTGAAATTGGATGAACATGTGAAGACCGGCAAAGGGCATTGGGAATTGCAATTTTTATTGTCGATTTTACGCTGGCAAAAGATGGGCGGGGAAAGAAGCTTGAGCAACCGCTCAAGCTTCAGAGCAATTGAGAATAGAGCAATGGAACAATAGAAAGACTCAATTGCGGTCTATTTTCTATTGCTCCATTGCTCCGGTTTTATGAAAAAAAATTAAGCGGCCTTTTTGGTCTTGGTCAAGCGCGATTTGTAGCGCGCGCCTGTGTTGCGGTGCAGGTAACCGTTTTGAATGGCTTTGTCAATGGCCTGAATGGTTTCTTTAACGGCTGCTTCTTTGGCCTCGCCGGTGGCAGTGCGGCCTTTGCGCAAGGCTGTACGGACCGTGGACATGGCCTGCCGGTTGCGTACACGGCGGGTTTTGGTACGGCGTACATCTTTGATGGATGATTTAATTCTAGGCATAAAACAGTAAAACCCCCTTAAAGGTGTTTATTAGGCTGCTTAAAAGCGACCCGATCAAGTTTCAAGAAAATCGCGACACTGTAACACGGTATAAAAAGTTTGTCAAATTAAATTCCCCCCCGTGGGTGGGGGCAATATGGGGGGGATATTTGTAGGGGCGACCGGCGGTCGCCCCTACATGAGACCAATATTTTAGAATAAGGTAAACTATGGCACAACACGGTAAGCTGGCGAAAACCGCCGGAATGATCTCGATTTTGACCATGATCTCGCGCATCACCGGGTTCATCCGCGACAGCATCGGCGGGGCGAACTTGGGGGCGGGGTTGGCCAATGACGCCTATTTGGCGGCTTTTCGCATCCCCAATTTATTGCGGGACTTGTTCGCCGAGGGCGCGCTTTCTTCGGCGTTTGTGCCTACGTTTACCGAGACCACGGTCAAGGGCGGTCAGGAGCACGCCTGGCGCCTGGTGTCCGTGGTGGTGAACTTCATTATTGTTGTGATGCTGGGGCTGATCTTGGCCGGGGAAATCTGGGCGCCGGGTTTGGTGCGGATGATTGTTCCCGGGTTCGGTGACACACCTGAAAAATTAAGCCTGACCATTCAGCTGACGCGCATCCTGCTGCCGTTTTTGGCATTTGTCAGTTTGGCGGCCGTGTTTATGGGTGTTTTGAATTCCAGCGACAAGTTCAGCATTCCGGCTTTTGCACCGGTCATGTTCAACCTGACCATGATTGCCTCCGGCGTTATGACCATGCACATGGCCGGGGTGAAAGACTCGCCGGAAAAGATTGCCGTTTGGTGGGCCTGGGGGGCAATGATCGGCGGGATTTTGCAAATGGCCATCCAAGTGCCCATGGTGCTCAAACTGGGGTTCCGCTGGGAATGGAATTTTGATTGGAAAAACCCCGGGCTCCGGCGCATTTTAACGCTCATGGGCCCGGCGATCCTTGGCCTGTCCGTGATGCAGATCAATTTGTTTGTAAATACCATCATTGCTTCGTACCTGCCCGAAGGCTCGGTGACGTATCTGTATTACGGCAACCGGCTTATGCAATTGCCCCTTGGGGTGTTTGGCGTGGCCATTGCCACAGCCTTGCTCCCAATGTCTGCCAAGCATTTGGCGCGCGGCGAGAAAGATGAGTTTGTGAAAACCCTTTCTTTCGGATTGCGGCTCTTGTTTGTCATTACCGTGCCGGCGGCCGTGGGCATTATAGTATTGTCCGAACCTATTAACCGTCTTTTATTTGAATACGGCCGTTTTACGCCGGATGCTGTCAAGGCCGTGGCCTATGCCAGTTTGTTATATACCACGGGTTTGGTTGCGTATGCCGGGGTGAAAGTGGTGGTGCCGACGTTTTATGCGTTGAATGATCCCAAGACCCCGCTGATCTCGGCGGTTCTGGCCGTGGTGGTCAATATTGGCTTGAATTTAATTTTAATGCGCCCTTTGGGCTATAAGGGCTTGGCCTTGGCCACCTCGGTGGCGGCGTTTGTTAATTTTGGATTTTTAATGGTCATGCTGCGGAAAAAAGTCGGGGCCTTGGACGGGCGGCGGATTATGAACTCGTTGTTGCGCGTGTGCCTGGCCTCGGCGGGCATGGGCTGGTTGGTGTGGTCCGGCAGCCAAGGCTGGCTGCCCGCAGCCGGGGCGCACGTGCCGCGCGGCGTCATGGCGTTCAAGGTTTTTGCCTTAATTGGTTTTGGGGCATTTGCCTATGCTGCCTTTGGCTGGTTTTTTCAAATTCCGGAACAAAAACGGGTTTGGACCCTGGTGAAATCCAAAGTGGGATTGCGCGGCACGAATGAATCCTGGATGGAATAAAATAAGGAAAAGAATCATGGAAAAAATTAAATTCGACATCGTGAATACCAAATGGGGTTTTGTGGCTCTGGCATTAAGCAAACACGGCTTGCGGCACGTTATTTTACCCAAAATAAAAAAGCAAGATGCCTTTGATGCCCTGTGCCTGCAATTGCACGGGGAAGAGTTGGTGCCGGACAATGGCAATCCGCTTTTAAAAGAAATGGGCGTCAAACTCAAGCATTACTTCCAGGGACAGCCGGTTGAATTCATTTTTAAATTGGACTACAATGTGGCCACGGTTTTTCAGCGCGAGGTATGGAGCGTGGCCCGGACCATTCCCTATGGCCAAACCCGCACCTACGGCTGGGTGGCGGAACGCTTGGGAGATCCCGAGTCCAAACGGGCCGTGGGGCAGGCGCTGAATGCCAATCCTTTGCCCTTGGTGGTGCCGTGCCACCGGGTGGCGGCGGCGAATGGACGCCTGGGCGGTTTTTCCGCAGGCCCGGAAGTGAAGACACGGTTATTGAAAATGGAAGGTGCGATTTTGGCGTGATTTTCGTTTTTTTGTCATTTCGAACGAATTTTTGTCATTTCGAACGAAGAGAGAAATCTGAATTTAAGAATATAAATTAAAACAGATTTCTCGGCTTTGCCTCGAAATGACAAAAGAGGATGTTTTAGTAATGCGGAATTTAAAATAACCGAATTATTATTTGTAAAAGAGGTTTGCTTTGGATCAGCCTGTTGAAAAACCACCGTTTAAATACCGTCTCATCATGTCCCTGGTTCCGCTGGCTGTATTAATTTGCCGCTTGATAAGGAAGAGCCAGCGGGTTCATGTGATTGATCCGCATAAAGTTTCCCCGGCCATTCATCACACGCCTTCGATTTATGTTTTTTGGCATGATCATCAGCTTGGGTCCATGTCTTCTTTTCCGAACTTAGGCATTTATGTGCTGGCTTCCAAATCCAGGGATGGGGATTATATTTCCAAAGCTTTGGAACTTTTCGGGTTTAATACGGTCCGTTCTTCCTCCAGCAGCGGCAAACTCACGGCTTTGCGCGGCATGGCGCGTGCCATTCGGCAGGGCAGTCACGTGGCCATTACGCCCGACGGCCCCCGGGGTCCCAAGCATGAGTGTCGGCCGGGAGCGGTTTTTTTAGCGGCCATGACCGGCGTGAAAATCATTCCAATTGGCTGCGCCACGGAACCTTGCTGGCGCATGAAATCATGGGATCGTTTTATTATTCCCAAACCCTTTAGCCGGATGACCATGGCGTTCGGAGAACCGCTGGCTATTCCAACCATGCTGGATGAAACTCAAGTTGCGGTTTGGGTGGCGGAACTTGAAAAGCGCTTGAACCGGGCCGAAGCGCAAGCCGAGGCCGATGTGGCCCAGGGGAGGAAGGCATGACTTGGGAACAGCTGCGGGAGAAAATGGCCGCAACCTATAAACCTGCTGAAATCACCATGTTGGAAAAGGCGTATGCTTTTGCCGATGCGCATCATGCGGGGCAAAAACGTTTTTCAGGCGACCCTTACATTACCCACTCGTTGGCAGCGGCCGTTATTTTATTTGAGCTGCAATTGGACCCGGACACCATTGCCGCGGCTTTGCTGCATGATTGCTTGGAAGACACCACGGCCACGGAAGAGGATATCCGGAGCGCGTTTGGCGAAAAGCTGCTGGAGCTGGTTGACGGCGTGACCAAGATCAGCACGCATGTTTTCCGCGATTCCGAGGAACGCGTGGCGGAGAATATGCGCAAAATGGTTTTGGCCATGGCGCGCGATATCCGGGTCATCATCATCAAGCTGGCCGACCGGCTGCACAACATGCGGACTTTGGAATTTCTCTTGCCGGATAAACGCCTGCGCTTTGCCCGCGAAACTCTGGAAATTTACGCGCCGCTGGCCCACCGGCTGGGCATGGGTCGCATGAAGGACGAACTGGAAGATTTGGCGTTTCAGCACTTGCATCCGGAAGAATATAAAACCGTATCCGAAGAAGTCGCCCTGTTCCGGGATGAACGCCAGCAGACCATCGAAGATTCCCAAGCGCAGATTAAAAAACTGCTGAATGAATTAAATATCCAGGCCCGGGTTTATGGGCGCATCAAGCATTTGTACAGCTTGTGGGTCAAGATGAAGACCCAGGAAAAAACCCTGAATCAAATCTATGATTTGATGGCCCTGCGCATTGTTGTGCCCAATGTCAAGGACTGCTATGCGGCTTTGGGGATCGTGCACTCGCTTTGGAAACCCATGCCCGGACGGTTTAAAGATTTTATTGCCATGCCCAAGTCCAACTTATACCAATCATTGCATACCACCATCATCGGCGCTTCTGGGGAACCACTCGAAATTCAAATCCGCACCGAGGAAATGCACCGCCTGGCCGAAGAGGGTATCGCGGCCCACTGGTCGTACAAGGAAGGGAAAAAAGAAGGCGAACAGTACGAGGCGCGCCTGGCTTGGTTCCGGCAGATTTTGGAATGGCAAAAAGAACTACATGATTCCTCGGAGTTTATGGAAGCGCTTAAAATTGATTTGTTCAAAGACGAAGTGTTTGTTTTCACGCCGCGCGGGGAAGTCAAATCCCTGCCGCGCGGGTCCAACCCCATTGATTTTGCCTACCACATCCATTCACGCCTGGGGGACACCATCATTGGCGCCAAGATCAACGGGCGCCTGGTGCCCCTGCGCTATGAGTTTAAAAACGGCGATATCGTGGAAGTGGTCACGCGCTCGGACAGCAAACCTTCCCGCGATTGGCTGAGTATTGTAAAAACGTCCAAGGCGAAAAACCGGATTCGCCATTATTTCCGGGATTTGGATAAAAATGAGATGGAAGCCCAGGGCCGGACCATGTTGGAGCATGAATTGACGCGCTGCGGTTCCAGCATGGCTGAAGCAGCGCGGGAAGATAAGTTGCTGCAGGTGGCGCGCAGCATGAATTTTAAAGCGCTGGATCAGCTCTTGGTGCAAATCGGCGACAACAACATTACCGCCCGGTCCGTGTCCGCCAAATTGGGATTAACTCCCACGGCGCTTCCGCCGCAGCCTCCGCCCAGCACGCATAAGCCGGCGTACAAGGGGAAACATGAAAACGGCCTCCGGTTGCCGGGCATAGAGGGCGTGGTCACCCGGTTTGCGCAATGCTGCCACCCGATTGCCGGGGATGCCATCGTGGGGGTAATCACCAAAGGCCGCGGGATTTCCATTCACCGCACGGATTGCCCCAACATCCAGCCGATCTTGCAGGAAGCCGGGCGCCGGGTGGATGTGGGCTGGGACGACGAGGCGGCCACGGAACAAAGTTTGGAATTGTTCATACAAGCGCAGGAACGGGATAATTTGCTGTCGGATATTCTCCAGGCTTTTCAGGACGTGGGGGCTCCGGTCAAGACCACCAGCACGCGCACCAATGCGCAGAAAATCGTGAACGGCATGTACACCATTCAAGTCAAGGGCCAGGCGCATTTGCGCGATGTGGTGCTGCGCCTGGAAAAAGTAAAAGGCGTGATTAAGGTCAGCCGCAAATCGTCAGGATAATGATAGGCGGTTCATGAAAAAATAATTCCCCTCCCCAGGTGGTGGCGGGAGGGGCTCGGGGAGGGGGCTACAGTATGGCTTTGAGAATTTATCCCCTCTCCTGCATCCTCTCCCACAAGGGGAGAGGAAAAAAAATAGGGTGAGGTGATTGGTATGGAAGCCATTGTTTCTCCGCACGCTCCGCAGCCTGTGGGCCCGTATTCCCAAGCTGTTCGCACCGGTGATTTTTTGTTTTTGGCCGGGCAGATTCCGTTGGACCCGGCGACGGGTAAGCTGGTTGACGGTGATATCAAGATGCAGGCCTGCCGGGTGTTGGAAAATATAAAGGCGGTCTTGTTGGCAGCTGGTACGGACTTACGGCACGTGGTTAAGAGTACGGTGTTTATGGTGGATTTAAAAGAATTTCCGGATATGAATGCCGTGTACGCGGAATATTTTAAAGCCCCGTATCCGGCGCGTTCCACGGTGCAAGTGGCGGCTTTGCCGACGGGTGCGCGGGTGGAGATTGAAGTGGTGGTTGGTTTGAAATAATTATTGATCCCCTCTCCCTTGAGAGACTGTGTCACAACTGTCTCAACGAGAGGAATGAGCATCATATAATATCCCCTCTCCCCGGCGTTAGCTGCGGGAGAGGGAGAGGGTGAGGGGTCC
>JAGVPM010000086.1 GCA_020052235.1 Candidatus Goldiibacteriota bacterium | reverse complement strand
TTCGGAGCGTTTAGAGCTTAAAAACAGATTGCTTCGTCGCAAAAACGCTTCTCGCAATGACAATCAAATGTAAAGAAGCGTTAGACTCACTACACTAGTTTCGGAGATTGAAAGCCGGACTTGAGATTTGCGGGAAAAACGCGGTTGATTTTTTCCGCGAAAAAGCATTTTTTCATTGATGTTAAACCTCCAACAAATTAAAGTATAACCATAGCGGAGCTTTCAGGGGAACCACAGGTTCCCCTGAAAGCGGACTGAAAGTCCGCTGTTCCTTCCTATCTTCCTTGGGGTGCTTCGCCCCCAAGCCCCCGCCTCTGTTCTAGGATGAGGCGCGGAATTGACGGCGCCATTGTCCGGGGACATCGTCGGCGGATTGCTTTGGGAAATGATTTATTCGGTTTAATGATCGGGGAATAAGTTACCGTTAATAATGTTGATTGAGGATTGCGGGTTGGTGTTGGGAGGGTTGCGGTATGGAAGTGCCGGAATATACAGCTTCGGGGAAAAACACGCCGACGGAACAGCGTTCGTTTCCGCGCAGAAATATCCGGTTGGAAGTCCGTTGTCAAATTTTAAAGCGGGGAGAGGTTTCCGAACCGCTTCCACAAGAGACCCTGGAATTGGGAACCCGCGGGGCCGACCTTATTGGCCTGCAGCCGTTCGAGAACGGGGTCATGCTGATGCTGAGTTTTTTTCTTCCTCCCATGGCCATGCTGAAAATGCAAAAACCGGATGAATTCTATCCCAGCAGGGATTGTCAAATGGTCGCGATTTTATCCCGCGTGACCGCGTGTGAGCCGTTGGACAACCGCTTTCGTTACAGCGTGCAGTTTTTAGATCTGGAGCGCGACCACCGCATGCGGTTTAAACGTTTTTTAGTGGAACTGGGTTTGGATCAACTCACCTCGCCGCTTTACACGTAAACCTATTCACCGCAGAGACGCCGAGTTCGCAGAGGAAACTATTAAAGAAAAAATACTCGGGATTTCTCTGCGTTCTCTGCGTCTCTGCGGTGAAAGCCTCTTGACGTTCCTGCGCGTTTATGGCAGGATGCGGGGCCTGTGATTTCCCAATCACGTGACTCCATTCAGTTGACGAGGTAGCATGAATCCGCAGTATGCCATCAGCATTGCCCAAGAATTAAATGTCAAGGTTTTGCAAGTTGCCAATACCCTGGCCCTGCTCGCCGAGGGAGCCACGGTGCCGTTTATTTCCCGTTACCGCAAGGAAGTGACCGGCAGTTTGGATGAAGTGGCGGTTGCGCACATCCGTGACCGCGCCGAGCAAATGTTGGAATTGGATAGACGCCGCGAAGCCATCCTGATATCCCTGAAGGAATTGGGTAAGCTTACCCCGGAACTCGAAAAGGCCGTGAATCAAGCCGGGACTATGGCGGTTTTGGAAGATATTTATCTGCCGTACCGCCCCAAACGCAAAACCCGCGCCAGTGTGGCCAAGGAAAAAGGTCTGGAGCCGCTGGCTTTGGAATTATTGAAACAGGAAAATAGTGATCCGCTGGTGATGGCGCAGGCGTTTGTGAATGCGGAGAAGCAAGTGGCGACCGCCGAGGATGCTTTGGCCGGAGCGCGCGATATTATCGCGGAAATGATCAATGAAAACGCCGAGGTGCGCGGCAAGTTGCGCGGGTTTTTCACCCAGGACAGCAAAATTTCCTCAAAAGTCATCAAGGGCAAGGAAGTTGAGGGTGCCAAGTATAAAGATTATTTTGATTGGGAAGAACCGCTGGCCCCCATTCCGTCCCACCGTTTGCTGGCCATGTTGCGCGGACGCAATGAGGATTTTTTAACGTTTAAGCTGGTCGGAATTGAGGAAAAGTCTTTGAACCTTTTGCGCAGTCATTTTGTGAAAGCGCAAAACGCGGCGGCCTCGCAAGTCGAGTTGGCCGCCGAGGATGCGTTCAAACGCTTGTTGCAGGTTTCCTTGGAAGTGGAAACCACAGTCGCTGCCAAAAAGAAAGCCGACGAGCAGGCCATCACCGTGTTTGCGCAAAACTTGCGTGAGCTTTTGCTGGCGTCGCCTCTGGGGCACAAACGGGTGTTGGCCATGGATCCGGGCTTCCGCACGGGCTGCAAAATCGTGGCCTTGGATGCGCAAGGCAAATTTTTATTCAATCACACCATTTTCCCGACCTTTGGCGGCGCGCAGCTGGAACGCGCAACTGTGGAGGTCAAAGTGCTTTGTGAAAAATATGAGATCGAAGCCATTGCCATTGGCAATGGGACCGCGAGCCGCGAGACCGAAGAGTTCGTGCGTTCCCTGGGGTTGAGTATACCCGTGGTGATGGTAAATGAAAGCGGGGCTTCGATTTATTCGGCTTCGGATGTGGCCCGCGAGGAATTCCCGGACCAGGATGTCACCGTGCGCGGCGCGATTTCCATTGGGCGACGCTTGCTGGATCCGTTGGCGGAATTGGTGAAAATAGATCCCAAGTCCATTGGCGTGGGCCAGTACCAGCACGATGTGAATCAACGCGCTCTTAAGCAAAGCCTGGACGATGTGGTCATCAGCTGTGTTAATGCCGTTGGGGTGGATGTGAATACGGCCAGCAAGCAATTGCTGACCTACGTCTCGGGCCTGGGGGAAAAATTGGCCTTGAGCATGGTGGAGTACCGCAATCAAAATGGGCCGTTTTCATCCCGAGAGGGGTTAAAAAAGGTGCCTAAATTGGGCAGCAAGGCGTTTGAACAAGCGGCGGGTTTTCTGCGCATTCCACAATCCGGGAATCCCTTGGATGCCAGCGCGGTTCATCCGGAGCGCTACGAATTGGTGGAAACCATGGCGCACGACTTGGGCTGCACTGTGAAGGACTTGATGGCTGACAAGGGCCTGCGCGATAAGCTTGATTTGAAAAAATATGTCAGCGAATCCATTGGGTTGCCTACGCTCACGGACATTATGCAGGAATTGGACAAACCCGGGCGTGATCCCAGGCGGCAGTTCGAAGTGTTCAGTTTCGCGCCTGGGATTCATGAGCTGGAGGATTTGCAGCCGGGTATGAGCTTGTCCGGGATCGTGACCAATGTGACCAACTTCGGCGCTTTTGTGGATATCGGCGTGCACCAGGACGGGTTGGTGCATGTGAGTGAACTATCCGATACGTTTATCAAAGATCCGAATGATTTCATAAAAGTGCAGCAAAAAGTGCAAGTGAAAGTTCTGGAAATTGATCTCCAGCGCCGCCGCATTGCCTTGACCATGAAAAGCGATGCCACCACACCGCGGGCTCCGCGCGGCAGCTCGTCTTCGGACATTCGCAACAGCGGCAACGGACGTCCCGCCCCGGCGCGCAAACCCGAGCCCGTGTATCAGCACGAATGGCAGCGCAAACTGGCATCGTATAAAAAGTAGGGCCCAGGCATGCCTGGAACCTCTTTCTGTTGTTCAGGGCGATCACTTTGGATCGCCCCTACATGTGAAATATCCCTGTTGAAATCTTCCGCGTCTGCCGATGCTGATAGTCAGTAACGGGGAGGAGAACCATGCACGAAACCACCATCATACCTTGCCCTGTATGCGGCGGGTTGGGGTTGCAGCAGCACGATGTTTTGTGGCCTGAACTCGTTGCTGCCTGGGAATTGACCCCGGAAGAAACCCGGCGGATTAACCGGCAGCAGGGCGAGTGCTGCACGCAATGCGGCGCCAACCTGCGTTCGCGCACCTTGGCAGGCGGTTTTTTGGAATGCTTAAACTGGCCCCAAACACTGCGCGACATGAACGATCTCAGCCATACCGCGCATCATCGTATTTTAGAAATTAATGCAGCCGGAACACTCTCGCCGTATTTGAGCAAATTCCGGCACTACCGTTTGATCGAGTATCCTGAGTTTGATATGCAAAAGCTGGAGCTGCCTGCCGACTCGTATGATTTTGTCATCCACTCGGACACCTTGGAACATGTGCCTGACCCTGTGGCCGGATTGCGCGAATGCCGGCGCGTGTTGCGGCCCAGCGGCACCTTGGTGCTTACCATTCCCATTGTTCCCACCCGCTTGACCCGGCGCAGAACCAATCTGCCGCCTGCGTATCACGGCAATCCCGGAGAAAAACCCGAAGATCAGATCGTGCATACCGAATATGGCGCGGATTTTTATCTGGATTTCATTGCCGCGGGCTGGACCAAAGTATCCCTTTTTACTCTAGGCACGCCGGATGCACTCGCGGTTATTGGAACAAAATAACAGTTTGTCATTTCAAAGCCGGGAAATCTTTATTGCCTGTTATTATTAGATTTCTCACTTCGTTCGAAATGACAAAAAATTCTAATAGCCGGTTTGAGTTCCACGCCTTTAGGCGTGGGTGAATGGCGCGCCGACGATATGGTAGAATCAAGATATGGAAACGAGATTCTCAGGGCACGGTGTATATAGGACCCAGTACCACATTGTCTGGATACCGAAATATCGTCGGCGCATCCTGAATACTGGCGTTAGCAGTTACTTGAGAAAAATTTTTCCGAAGTTGCTACGTAGCATGCCGGGTTGCGAGATAGTGGAGCAAAATATTCAAGTGGACCATATACACACCCTGATGATTATTCCACCCAAGTATGCAGTAAGCGAAGTGGTGGGAAGCTTGAAAGGGCAGACAGCCAGTCAGCTTCGGAAAAAGTTTACGTGGCTCAGCAAAGTATACTGGAAGGAAAACTTGGTATGGTCGCCAGGTTACTTTGTGTCCACAGTGGGCGTGGATGAGGAACAAATCCTGAAATACGTCAAATGGCAAGGGAGCCAGGATTCAGGTCAAGCGAAGCTTGAATTTTGATTTGAGTGCCACGGGCTTGCCCGTGGGTATCTACATCCTATATTAATGGAATGAGCAGTTTTTTTACTTCCTGGAGATTATCTGCGGCTTCGTCCCAACCGGGTTGGAGTTGCAGAGCCTGCTGAAATGAATTTTCCGCCCGTGACAAATCGCCTTGATAAAACTGAGTGATGCCGAGGTTGTTTAATAATTGAGCCTGGAGTTGGGCATTCAGGCCGGGGAGCGCGAGGGCGCGGGTGAGCAAGTTATTGGCCCGGGCATAGTCTCCGGCGGCTGTCAGCAAAACAGCCAAGGGTTGATACAGGGTTGGTTCCCCGGGAAATTGATTGAGCCCTGAAAATAAAAGTTTCTGCGCTTCATCCGCCTGGTTCATCTGATACGCTTGCTCGGCGCGTTCTATCCATAATTGAGCGGATGAACCGGCCGGGATTAAGTCAAAGCGGATATAGGCCTCGATATATTCCTGAAATGTAAGCATGCGCGAGCGGTAACGGTATTTCATCCCGGGATGGGCCCATTCTAATTTAAGCGCTGAAATAATTTGCGGGTGAATGGGGGTTTCTTCTTCACCAAGTTCCGCGCTGCCGGAAGAAAATCCCGGGGTTTCCGGGGCCGGCGTATCGAAAATCCAGGCTTTAACGTGATTCAACAAATAATCCAAAAGCAGGGGCGAGGGATGGTTGATGGTAGTGAAAAGTTTGCGGCCGCGAAACTCTTTTTCAATAAATGGAGCCAGGGTGATGTCGGATTGTTTGTCAATGTGCGTCAATTCGGCAAAGCATATTTCCAAGTAGCGGTTGAGGTTAATATGTTTGGAAAGGTCTTCGTTCAAATAGCGTTCGAGAATTTCACTTGGGGTTAAACCTTCCCGCATCCATTGGACGACCAAACGGTCACCGTAAAAAAAACGTCCGAAAGGAAGTCCTGCTTCGGGCTGGTTGCGCGGATCAGGAACATTAAACGGCCAGAGGAATTTTCCCCAGAGCGTGGGGAAACGCAGCTGACGGCATTTTGGGGAAAGCAAGTTTTCAAAGGGCAGGGGCGGACTGTCGGGCGCGGTCTGGCGGATAAAAAGCGGATCGCGCTTCCAATAATCCGCAGTGAGCGCCGGGTGGGCAGGATCAGGCGTGCCGAAATTCGGAAAATAGTCGATTTCAAATTGCGTCTCGATTTGCAAAATTGTTTTCAGCGTATAGGCCAGCCAGCTCCCCTGGCAATTTCCATAAACCAACAGAGCGGGTTTCACTGGAGCGTTGCGCCTTCGGCAGGAAGGATTTCGGCCAGCAGATCAACCAAATCGCCCACGTTTTTGAGCTGGAAAACGCGGTCCATGGGCAGCCGGCATTCAAAGGTTTCTTCGAGGCTCATCAGAATGACGGTGTGGGAAAGCGAGTCCCAGCCGCGCACATCCATGGCGCGCGTTTGACGATTGATGTGAGTGGGGCCGGTGTTGAGCGAAGCTTGGATGGTTTGCACCACTTTTTCCAAAATCGGGCCGGAGTTCATAATCACGCCTCCTAAAATAAATTCATTTTTAAAATTCCTCTCCCCTTGGAGACTGTGTCACAACTGTCTCAACGAGAGGAATGAGCATCATATAATATCCCCTCTCCCCGGCGTTAGCTGCGGGAGAGGG
>JAGVPM010000052.1 GCA_020052235.1 Candidatus Goldiibacteriota bacterium | reverse complement strand
TCGATGACAAGTGCTGGTAGTTTGGTTTCATATCCGCTTATTCTATCGCGGAAGCTTCAAACAGTTAAGTGTTGCACTTCACTATTGAACTCGGGACTAAATAAACTTCCGGAAGTCACCGACACTTACATCAATAACCTGTTCGGCGCTATAGTGTAAGGAACGGCTCTACACTCCATAAAAGAGGAGAAAGAAATCATGAGCAACATCAAAGGAACAGGCTGGTTGTCCTGCGTAGAGTACATGGAAAAAACCTTCGGCGCCGGATCGGTTGAAAAAGTCAAACAAGCCATGAGCCGCGAAGACCAAGCCGTCCTGGCAAAAAAAATACTTCACATCAGTTGGATGGATTACGGTTTGTACCTGAGATTTCTTTTCGCCGCGGACAAATTGCTGGGCAAGGGCGATTTCCAGGTCATCCTGGACGCGAATGTTTACGGCGCCCAAAAAGACATGCAAGGCATTTATAAATTATTCATCTCTTTCATTTCACCTGAAACTATTTTGAAAAACGCCGGACAGCTCTGGAAGCAATATTATGACGCCGGAGAGATGCATGCGGATATAATTTCTTCCAAGGAAGCACGGCTGACATTAACGAATTTTCCCGGCATCCCCCTTGCATCACGAATATGAAAACACGCCCTACATGGAAGAATGCCTGCGCATGTCCCGCTGCAAGAACCCGCAAGGCAAACACGTGCAATGCATGGCCCGCGGCGGCGCCAAATGCATTTGGGAATTTACGTGGGAATGAACCGGAAGTGTCCAGTTCGATTGCCCGCTTGCGTTACGCGGCGTCTTGCATGGTGCGCGGGCGCAAGGGCGGATGTACCCCCCGGTGATCAAGCGTGATCGATGGCACGCGCTCTGCCAAGCCCAATAAAGTTCTATAAAGCCCGCGGTATTTTTCCGATTCCGGCATGCGGGGCAGGAAAACACCTGACCCGATTTGAACTTGATCCAACTCGTTCCAACTGCCCATTCGGCGGCTTTCCATACCCGGCATTTTTTCGCAAATCCCGCTTAACGTTGACAGGCTGTCGGCTTGTTCCTGAACCGTCCCTTGAATAATCACATCCAGAGCCGGAGACATCCATTCCCAGGCTAAAGTCCCAGGCTTCTGCGCCCAATCCGCAAAAGCTTTTCCAACCTTAGTTCTTTCACCCGCGGCCAATGCCCGGGCCAAGGGGGATGAACCACCTGCCAGTATTCTTTCCAAGTTACGCTGCGGATCACTTTGCCCGGACCAAACGCGTTGCAGACGGATGCGTAAATTTTCACCAAACAACTTCATATCGGCCAGTTCAAGATCCGGCCGATTTTGCGCATAAACCCGGCTGACTTGATATTCCAGGATCAAACGGAGCAACAAAGCCCGCATAGGCGTATTCGATTTTTGCAACAGGCCTTCAGGGAGATAATAAACCGTACTTCCATTATCCCGGGTTTGGGCCCACCCCAGCAAGCTTTGCAGCCGAATCCGCCAACCACCTTGCAATTCACTGCGCGGAGCCAATTCGCCCAATCCGCCTTGGCCATATTTGGCAAAAATTTCAAAAGCAACTTTTTCAGCACTTTGCAGCTGCATGAGCTTCTGCCACGTTTCGTCATCAGGCATCCTTTCCTGTTGAGCCCGGCGGCCGCCCAAAGCAATCCAACCCAGGACCAAACCCTGCAGAATAAAAAAAGTTAGTTTAAACAAATGCATTGCCCCATCCAGGCGTATACCGTTTTGAAATTGGCCTGCCTGGCTTAGATCCGAATGAAAGAGCATGGCCTTAAGCCAGCTCCGCGCCTGCTGTTGGATCCAGGAACCCTCGTTCCGTAAAGACTGCCCGGGTTTAATGCCCTCGGGCATGGATCCCTTCCCGGAAAAATCCCCCGGCGTTTTTTTGAATATGGGCATTGGCAAACCCAATCCCAAGAAAATCCCTCCCACCCCGGAATCGGACATATGCCTGCCCACTGGCGCCCAAAACGCATCCATATTCCGGAAAATATCCGGGAATATATTCAAAGAATGAATGATTTGTTTGAAAACACTGCTGTCCAAATTAGGGAAAATTCAATCGTGGTATATGCATAAAACAAGGAAAAAACAGAACTAAAAAGATGTCTTGAGATTGAGGTTCCCCCTTGGAAAAGTCGCCAGCTGTCCAAATTGCAGAGGCAATTGTAACTCATACGGATCCAGCGGCGTTTATAGATCAATGAAATTGTAGAAGCGCCAAAATCCAGATGATTGGTCAGCAACACAAGGACACGCTGGTTTTTGGGATCCCAGACTTCAACCCGCCGCCGCAGATGTGGACATTTGGTTTTTGAAACGTTCCCGGTAAACCGGATTAGCTGGTCGGACAGGATGTTGCGGTTTTGTGGGATCGGTAATTTTTTCACAACCTTGAAATCGGCATTGGCTTTCAAGCGTGCGACAAAGAAAATGCCTTTCTCAGTCCAGGAAGAAAACAGGCGGTAATCGGCATAGGCCATATCCATGGCGATGATCGAACCTGGATTTAGCTTCAAAATACGGGCGAATTTGATGTCGGGCTGTTTGGCATCGGCCATGGCCAGGAAGTCAGGCATGTAGTCGTCATGGTCCAGCAGCACGTGGAGTTTGATCCCGCCTTTGGCTCTTTTGTATTTGGCCCAGGGAAAAAGGCTCAAGCATAAAGAGATCATAGTGGAGTCCAGCAACGGCAATTTGAACTTGAAACGGAACTTTTTCATGGAGGCTCCTAAATATCCTTGTTGCCGGAACCTCTGTAATGTGACCCAAAAGAGGTCTTCAAATAACTTGGCCGGGCGGTGCTCATTGGCATACGCCAACGTAGATTTGTTGGGCGCTCGTCCTAGCCCCAAGTGAACGAGCTTGCCGATGCAACCTGCTAAACCGTTGCAAATGGTGCGCAATGAATCCGCGCCGGAGACCTGGGCAAAGAGCATGGCCACAAACTGGGTCCGGCAAGCAAAGCCGCGAGCGTGCCGTTCTGCTTGGTGTTGGCGGGCCAAGCCTGTGAACTCGGCTCGCGGAAAATGTTTTAACAGTTGACTGAACAAGCTCGCTACTTTTATCATGATTGCACGCCTCCGGATGGATGATTGTTTTTCGCGAAACTTATCATGCCATGAAGTCCCGGAGGCGTCTCGATTATTTTTTCAAAGAGCTAATTTGGACAAGAGTGATTTCCATTTATTCATCTCTCCAAAGCCATTTTTCTATACATTGTCCGTGAACCGAGTGTATCTGCAATCCGGCACTTGATCAAGTAAATACCGGCCGCCAAATTTCCGGTGGGAATATGGTCAAAAATCAAAAACCGGTTGTTGTACTCATCCGCAATGGCCAAGCGGACATTGCCGCAAAAAACCGCGGTGCTCTCTATTCCAACGAATCCAGGGCCTGTTGCTTTTTCTGCGCCTGTTGCAGGCTTTGCAGCGCTTTCGGATTGTTGGGGGTCAACACCAGCACGTTCCGCCAATGTTCCGTGGCGCTCGGCAAATTACTCTTCACATATTCTTCCACGCCCATGCGATAATACGTATCCGCCAAATCCGTAATCGAAGTTTTATTTATTTCGATTTTTTCCAATGCCCGGGTATTGTTTCCGCTCATATCCAGAATGTACCGCCATTTTTTAACCGCATTGAGCTTCTGCCCATTATCCCAATCCCGGTCAGCCAATTCGAACAAATCCTGAATCAGATCTTCCATCTTGCTTTTGGTCACCCGCAAATATTGCGCCACCCGCAGATTGTCCGGGTCCAGGGCCAGTATTTTCTTCCACATGTCCAGTGCTTCAGCATAGCGGCCCTTTTGCAGCAACTGCAATCCCTGTTGGAAATACTGCTCAATCAATTGACGGTTTTTGTTATTAGTGGCGGACAATTTTTCTTCGGATAATTTCCTGTTGGCTTTGGCCAACAGCTGTTTGACGGTTTCATCTTCAGACGCCGTTTCCAACGCCTTGCTCCACTCCACCAAAGCCGTTAGATAATCCTGCTCTCCAAAAGCCTTTTGTCCCCTGCGCACATACTCGGACGACCGCTTTTTTTTGAGATTCTTTTCCGTCAGCGCAATTTTCCGCTTCAGTTCCCGGTCTTCCGGATTCATGCCATAGGCTTTGGCATATACCCCGTCGGCTTTTTCATAGTCCCCGCCGACGAAATATTTATCCCCTTCCTGGACCAGATTGTTGAAGATGGTTTTCTGTTTGGCCTTTACCTGCTTCTCCAATTTCTCCAGGAGCTGCTGCTCTTCCCTCAGGCTGCGGCCCAGCGGCAAGGTAATGGCCAGTTTATGCACATCACCCAGTTCCGGGAAAGGCGAATACGCATAGTCCACACTGTAATCCGAAACCCGGATCCCCACGCCAAACGTCGCCCCGGACCAGGGCCCCAAATCATTTCCAAATTGGGAATACCGGTACCCGGCGCGCAACCAAAGCAAATCCTCAATCACCGCTCCCTCAAACCCCAGCTTAAACATCATTTCCTGAAAAACCGGTTTGCGCACATCGAACGTGCACAGCAAGCGTTGGTTCCAGAGGGAGTAGGCGCTTCCCAGCTCAACGGCCGTGTTCAGCCAATGGCTTTTTTCCACCATCACCATGGGTTTGCCCAGGTTGCGCAACATCAGCGCCAGTTGTAAATTCGGGACCAACTCCGCGGCTGTAACTCCCGCATCCGCGGCCACGCTCCAGGCATTATACACATCAATACTCTGATAGACCCCTTTGAGCGCTCCGCCCAGGGAATAGTGTTGGTCAAAGGCATGGCTGTAGGCCAGGCCAAAGTACATATCGTAGTTCATGAAAGTGCCGGTCAACTCCCCGGCGTCATTCATTTTTTCCATGGGATCGCTGTAGGAAAAAAAAGCATTCACGCCAAAGCTATCCTCCGTGGTCCAGGGAAAACAAAACGCCAGGTACTCGTGCTTGAACCCTTGCAAATATTGGGCATGGGACACCAGAAGTTCTTTGCGCTGCACTTTCACCAAGCCTGCCGGATTCCAATATACGGCATTGGCATCCTGGGCCACGGCAATAAAAGCCCCGCCCATGGCCACCGGCCTGGCGCCTGCGGGTTCATCCAGAAACACGGCGCCTACGGATTCTTCACCAGCCTGAACCATTGGAACGCAAAACAATTTAAGGCTCAGCACTCCGCAGGCTAAGATGAAGCAAATTGAACGTTTGACCTGTTTCTTCATTTTCCCTCATTACCGTCTAAAAAATAACTGCCCTAATTTACAACTGAAAATCGTTTTACGGTTTTTTGGGTTCCAAATTTAGACTTAACTTCCAGATGGCATAAATAGGTGCCGCACGCGTAGGATCCGATATCCAGGGTGAATATATTCGCACTGGGCCCGCCGCGCGCAGTAAAGGCATATTGCTTCAATTCTTTCCCGAGCAGGTTGAACACCCGCAGCGTGACCTCGGCATCCACACTTAATTCCATCGCCACCTGGAGCGTATCTTTGTTCACGGCGGGATTGGGGTAAAGCTTAACGTTTTTAATCTTCAGGGTATTGGTAATGGTAAAGGTGCGCGAATCGGAATACGTTCCCCACGAAACACCGTCCCAGGCTATAACCCGCCAGGCATAGGTCCGCCCCCGTTCCAAATTCGCAGAATCGGGCCAAGTAAAAAGCGCGGTGGCTCCGGAAGCATACGCCGGTTGGTCCCACCCTCCGGAGGAAATCATTTGGTCAAACACGTACAGCGCCGTTTGAAATTGATCCGCGCTTAATTCCAAACGATACGTAAGCGTATTTCCGGATTCGCTGACTGCACTGAAGCGAAAGGCCAGCGACTGGTCAGGCGCTTCAAACCCCTCCTCCGGGCTGATCAGGCCGGGCACCAAGGGGGGAGTAATCACTTCAAAGGTATTTACATCCGAGAACGAACTCCAGTTATCATTCGCCTGGTCATAGGCTTCCGCCCGCCAGGAATACACTTTGCCCGGCACTAATGTATAGGCGGACGGAATGCGCAGCGCGGCGGTTTCGCCGGAGGCATACGTTTTTTTACTCCACCCCGGACTGCTCCCGGACATAAACGTGATGACGGTTTGAAAATTGTCCGAACTTAATTCAAGTTGATAACTCAAAGGGCTCGCGGTTGGGCTTTGGGATGAAAGCTCCAGCAGGGGATTTTTTTCAGTCACCACTTCCAATTTCGCGGGACGAATCAAGCCGGGAGTATCCGGCGGGCGCACCACCGTGAACGACCCAATATCGGAATTGCTGCTTTCCTGGTACTGGTCAATGACCGTTACCCGCCAATAATACGTATTGCCCGGCTGCAAAGCATCCGGGTACTCGGTGGTGTTTTGAATTTGACAGGTCGCCGTAATCCCGTAATAGTTGTATTGCGACGGATACTCGACCTTGTCCCAGCCCGGATAGCTCGGTTGGAAAACATCCGGATTCAGCAAGCTGGGATTTTGCGAAAGCAAAACAGTAAATGTTAATGTATTGCCGTCCGGATCCGCGCCCAACACCTGCAAGGCCGGTATTTTGCTCACATTGTTCTGTGCATTGGGCGGGTAAAGCAGCAGCGGTTTCAGGGGTTTGTTGTTGGGGGTGGTGATGGTCAAAAATTGCCTGATCGCGGAATAGGCGCTCCAGCCGGTGTTGTCATTGGAGTTGGTGACGCGCATTCGCCAATAATAAGTCGTAGCCGTATTTAAAATGCCATCCGGCATGTAATAATATGCGCCTTCATTGGATCTGAAATACTCCCTGCCCGCCCAACCGCTTCCGGGCGACAATTGTGAATTCGCATGCACAATGTAACTAAATGAGAAAGAATAATCCGTGGCAATTTCAATTTCATATTTTAAAAACTGGGATTGCATGGGATCCGAAGCCGCAAAGCTGAACGTGGGCGACTGGCCCACAACCTGCCCGTCGGAAGGAGCCAGCAATTGGGGAGGCGTGGGAGTAGGGGCGGAAAAAAAATCAGAAGTGCCAATGCCACCGTCTTTCGCACTCCCGCCGCCGCCGGGGCCGCCGCTCAAAGTAATGGTTCCCCCCAAGTTGGAAAAACTCGTGTATTTACCCACCTTGATCCGGCCGCCCGCTCCCCCGCCGCCGCCCGGAACAGGCGTGGATGTGGGTGTGGGTGTGAAGGTAGTGGTTAAAGTCACCGTAGAGGAAATATACGATTCAACGAAAGAAGTATTGTACAGTTGGCCAGGTCCGCCTTTGGCAGCCATACTATAATTGGTATCCATAAAGGTATGCACCCCATTCAACAGGATGCACCCTCCCGAACCTCCGCCGCCGGATGAAATCAATTGATTGGCATTGGACTCGATTTGGGCATTGGCGCCAATGGTCAAGCTCAAGGCATCAATCCGGATACTGCCCCCAGCGCCAACCGTGTTGTTCACACCTTTGGACCCTGTGCTTTCGCGGTAGGTCTGGTCATACGCCGCTCCGCCGCTTCCGGGGTTGTTGGAACCATCGCCCCCTTTATTGCCATACCCGCTGCCTCCCGGGGCCTAAACTGCCCGAGCCCGCCAAACCGGATCCTCGGGTATTAAAACTCGCACCAGTGCCTATGATTCTCCCGTCAATCCGCACTCTGGGTGCAATTAATTGCAACCGCCATTTATCGGGATCAGAGCTGTAATTCGTGGGTAAACTGATCGTCCCCCCGGCTTGCACTTGAATGGATACGCTTCTATAGATTGTACCTGAACCAGTATAGTATTCCCCTGGTTCAACAATGAGGGTCTCACTGGTATTGACCAAGGCAGAAGCAGGACAAGTTAACCATAGCAAAGCCAAAATAAACGCAAGGAGCAGGCCAAAAATTTTCAATCCGCACCCCCGGCAATCCCTTTTTTTTGTTTAATCAATGGGTGTCTTGATGTGCATTATTTTATCACAGCACATTTTCCATACGTCTCATACCCGTCTGTTTTAAAATACACAATATAAATCCCGCTGCCTACAACCCGACCGGCGCTGTTCACACCTTTCCAAGTCACCTCATTGAATTGATTTGCTGAAAAGGTCTGATGATCTACCAGGGTGATGATCTTATCTCCCACCATGTTATATACGGTGATGGTCACCGGTGCATCGCGCGGTTGGGACCAGCGTACAACTGCGCTCTCGCCCCGGTTGGGATTGACCTGGTTTCTATAAATCTTAAAAAAATTCCCGGGCGGAATGGAGGCGGCAGTGAAAACCGGTGTGGGCGTTTGGACCGGTTGTGAAGCCTCGGCTTTGAACTCATGCACATGATTATTTTGTCCCAGGGCATAGACTTCGAAATGGTGGTCATTGTCCGCATCACCAACTGCCATGGCCAATAAAGGTGTTCCGGCCACGCCCAAGTCAACGGTTGTCCAGGATGCGCCAATTTTCTTATACATGTAAGCATGTCCATCCTGGCAGACAGCATAGACTTCGTTGGACCCATCATTGTCAGCATCGCTGACCGCCACTGCATTCATGGCCCCGCCACCGACATTGCCAATAGGCGTGCTGCTCCAACTGCCGTTCCAGCGAAATTGAAAAATTTTTCCATCCTGGCAAGCCGCATAGACTTCCCTTTGCCCATCATTATCCCCATCGCCTATGGCCACACCATTTATCATGCCCGAACCTGCGCCCAAGCTGCTTACTTGCCAGATCTTGTTGCTTAATTTGTATTGATAAATTTTTTGATCCGAATTTCCACCGTATATCTCCAAGTTGCCGTCATTTTTCCCGTCTCCAATCGCGAGCGCCAGGGTCTGGCCTGTGCCAGCAGAACCAGAAATAACTGTTCGAGCCCAGGCCGTGCCGGTATTTCTAAATTGGCAGATCACCCCGTTAACAATGTTACCTGCTGTATAAATTTCGTTGTATCCATCGTGGTCCATATCCGCTGTGGCCATGGCATTGATCTTGGTTGATCCTGAATTATCCGCCCCCAGATCAAGCGAACTCCAAGCCGGACCTTTGAACTGAATGAGATGATTATTGAGCGAAGTGCAATAGATTTCCCAATTCTGATCGCAATCACCGTCTGTAATCAACATGTGGCTAAAATTGCCAGCCGGTGCAGGCAGGGCCGATGGCAATCCCCAACCACTGGAATATTTTTTTAACTGAAACAATGCCGTATCACCGTTGCCAATATATAGTTTCTGAGAATTGTCTTGATCTGCATCGCCAATGACCAGGCCGCATGAATCATCCACCGCAATCTTGGTGCCAGCTGCGCCGAGGTCATTGACAGTCCAAGCAACCGGTTGGTTAAGAGGAGACAAAACAGTAAAAGCTTGTTTTAAAATTCTAGGACAGGTATTGGCTGTCACGGTAACATCGTAAACAGCCGGAACAGCATTGGTAAGATCAAGCGAATATGTGCAAAGCGATGTTCCGAATCTGACTAAACTGGTGCTGACCATGTCTGGATCACCAGGATGTGAAAACTTCAAAGCCTCAGTATTAACGGCTTGCCCAATAAGTTGAACGATTTTGCCTGACATTCCATAATTGGGTGAAATTGAAGACACCCATGGAAAAGGGTAATAAATCAAACCAGTATTTTGAGCCATAACATACATCCGTGCGCCATCGCTCACTATAGAACGCGGATTAGTTAATCCCCCTAACACCACATCCGGTGATGCACTATTGCTCGTAGGAATGGAATTGTACGTGCGCCGGTCCAAGGCGGCCACCCGCTACGATTCATGACGGCCACCTGTTACGATCCAAGGCGGCCACCCGTTACGATTCATGACGG
>JAGVPM010000199.1 GCA_020052235.1 Candidatus Goldiibacteriota bacterium | reverse complement strand
TTTACCGGTTATGGGAAATAAATCTTTTGTCTGGTTAACTCCATTTCTCTCCATGATTTTTATTATTGGCTTTGCGTATGCTCTTTTTAAATATCGCTTATTAGATATTGATGTAGTAATCAAACGTGCGACTTTATATATCGGTTTTATCGGTGTTATTACTGGGATCTATGCTTTGATTATTATTTTATCACAGAGATTAATTAGTGCTGGATTTGGATGGAGTAACAATCCTTTTTTAATTGCTGTAGTTGCCGCAATAATTATGGCTTTTACATTGCAGCCTCTCCGTGATTGGCTGGATAAAATTACCGATAAACTTTTTTTCCAGGCTAAATATAATTATTTTCAGCTTCTTGAGAGTATTTCACGCGATCTAAGCACCATGGTCCGTTTGGAAGATATGTTGAATATGACCGCGTCCGCTATTTTAAATGCCATGCACTTGGATAAATTAGGCATTTATATATTAGGGCGCGGCGTAGGACAGTTGGAATTTCAATGTGCAAAGAAAATTGGCGAGAAGGGTGAAATGCTACCTTCGCAATTGCCTGAAGATACGCCTGTGACCCAATATTTAACCACCTCAAAGAAACTTTTAGTAACCGGTGAATTTTTGCATTATTATGGCCATCTTTATACACAGGGGAGAGTTTTAGACCCGTTTAAAGCTGAGATTCAGAAAATTTTGGATCAGACGTTGCACGCCGGAGTGATTGTGCCCTTGTGGCTTAAGGGGCACTTAGCAGGCTTTTTAGTTTTGGGGGATAAAAAATCCGGCGATTCTTTCACGGACCGGGATTTGAGTTTTCTGGAAACCATTGCGAATCAAATGGCGGTGGTGCTTGAGAATACTCGGCTCTATGAGCAAATGCTCAACAATGAACGACTGACCGTATTAGGCGCCATGTCGGCCAGCATTGCCCATGAAATCCGCAATCCTTTGGCGGCCATAAAGGCGTTTGTCCAGATGCTGCCCAATAAATATCAATTAACCGATTTCCGGATGCGTTTTGATGAAATTGTTCCCGCGGAGTTGGACCGGCTGACCCGGATCACCGAAGATTTGCTGATTTTTGCGCGTCCTTCATCTCCGGCGTTTGTCGCAACGGATGTGAATGCGTTGATTACGCGGGTCTTGACCTTGATGCATAACCAAATTCATAAACGCGAAATTATAGTGGAGACTCAATTCGGGGTTATTCCGCCCATTCAAGCGGACGGGCAACAGATAACCCAAGTAATTATGAATTTGCTCCTGAATGCCATTCAATCATCGAAACCAAAAATGAAAGTATATATTCAGACACGCATGAACACGAGCAAACCTGAACCGTATTTAGCGCATTCGTTTGTTTGGATAAGCATTCGCGATGAGGGCCCGGGTATTCCGGAGAAAGATTTTCAAAACATTTTTTTGCCGTTTTTTACAACCAAGCACGAGGGTACGGGATTGGGATTGCCCACCAGCAAGCGGATCGTCGATGCGCACCATGGCGATATTTTTCTCGAAAGCGAGATGGGGAAAGGAACCGTGTTTACGATTGTGTTGCCCTTGCATCAGCCCAGCAGCGAGACGGTTGAGCTTTAAAAGGAGCCATTCATGTGCCCGCAAACTGCATATGATCTGAATATTCTAATTGGCGGAGAAGCCGGGCAAGGCATGCAGACGCTGGGACAACTCCTGGCGGCAACTTTGTTGAAAACTGGGTTTTATGCCGCGACTTTACAGTCGTATCAGAGCCGCATACGCGGCGGGCATAATTTTTTTCAAATGTGGTATATTTGGGTGTTTTGACCGGGATGTTGCATTGCCCGGCGGAAAAAGTTGAGAGTGTTTTATTGAATGCACTGGAAAAAAAGAATCAGGACATTAAAGATAAGAATTTGTCGGCGTTTCGCTCCGGCCGTCGATTTTTACGCGAAAACGGGTTTAGGCAGGAGCGGTTTGAGGCTGTTCAGCCGCGCACTGCGGAATTCTCTTTGTTTCTTCATGGTAATGAAGCCCCTGCTGGATGAGCGGAAGATTGAACCAAACCGGGGGAAAATAATTTCCGGTGATGCCGCCTATCAACGATATGAATTTTCAGCTGATGGAATTTCACCCCGGGCGATTCCGGGCTCCGGGGACGGGTTGGTGGTTGTGGACAGCGACGAGCATACCGAAGATGGTCATTTGACCGAAGATTTGGATATACGCCGGCGCATGGTGGACAAACGGCTAAAAAAGATGGACGCATTGCGTGCTGAATACAGCATGCCTGACATTGACGGCTCAGGAACAGAAACATTAATTATCGGCTGGGGATCTACCCAAGGCGTTATCCGGGATGCAGCTGAATATTTGCGGCGTTCCGGGAAATTCGTTTCTACCATGCATTTCAAACAAGTTTGGCCTTTGCCCGGAGCCCGGTTGCAGGAGGTGCTTAGTGCCTACCGCCGGCTGATTATCGTGGAAAATAATGCCACCGGGCAATTGGCGCATTTACTCAAAGCCGAGACCGGTCTTTCGGTTCATCATATGATTTTAAAATATGATGGAAACCCGTTTTTATTTGATCCCAGATTCAACCACGAAGTGCAACACCCTGACGGAAAGCTTCCGCAGGAGTTAAGAACTTCAAGCATTTCATTGGCCGGTTATTCAGCCAACGTT
>JAGVPM010000038.1 GCA_020052235.1 Candidatus Goldiibacteriota bacterium | reverse complement strand
TCGATGACAAGTGCTGGTAGTTTGGTTTCATATCCGCTTATTCTATCGCGGAAGCTTCAAACAGTTAAGTGTTGCACTTCACTATTGAACTCGGGCTTGTACTTGGCAGCTTTCACGCGGGATTTTCGTTGGGAGTGTTATAAATTATTTTTGTAATGAACCAACACTTGCTTCCATGGCCAGATCTCTTGAGTTCCAATCTTCCGAGGCTTATTATCGCGCAGCGAGGCGACGACCAGCGGCACTTTGGGAAATGTTTTTCGAAATTGAGTGATGGTCGCGCGCCTAAGATCACCCCGGCCGGCTTTGCATTCAATTGCCAAAACAGGACCCCGACTATTAGAAATAAGAATATCAACTTCTTCTTCCCGATATCTCCAGAAAGTAAACTCATGTTCTTTTCGAGTATAATCGCAAATGCGGCGCAGCTCATTGACCAGCCAAGTTTCAAATAAGTTTCCGGTTTCCATCAACGTCGGCGGATCATTCAAGCGATTCTGAATAGCCCGGGCCACACCGCAGTCAAAAAAATAAAATTTCGGCCTGGCTTTCTTGCGTTCACTTTTATCCCAGGGCCATAGGTAAAAACCGATCAGCGTATCTTCAAGAATTTGAAAATACTCCTTCACGGTACTCATGGGCACCGAGCACTCCCGGGATATATTCGCAAATTCGATAATCTGGCCGTTGCATTGCGCCGCTACATTTAAGAAGCGGTTAAAAGCGCCAAGATTTCGCGTAAGCGCTTCGGACTGTATTTCCTCGCGTATATACGTGGAAATATAACTTTTCAGATGCTGTTTGGCCAAATCAGTTTGCCGGTCGTGGAGTAAGTCGCAAATTTTAGGTAACGTTCCGTAATGCAAAGCCCGATCCATATGGAAATCGGTTTTTAATTCGTCAGCAATCAAAGGGTGTAATTTCAAATCCAAAGCCCTGCCGCCTAAAAGATTCGCACCACCCCGTTTTAGTTTCCGGGCACTGGATCCCGAAAGAATAAAATGATGTTCTAGTGTATCCATAGCTTTTTGAATGTAATTAAGCAAAACCGGGACCTTTTGCACTTCGTCTACGATGATTAAAGACCCTTTGGGCAAGGCAGAGATTTGCTGCCAGAAAAGTTTGGGATCCGTGCGGAAGGAAAGCTCCAGATCCGGATCCAGAAGGTCGACATACTCAACGGATTTGAAAGAATGTAAAAGTGTGGTTTTCCCCGTCATGCGCGGTCCGAAGAGAAATGAAGAAGTATTGAATTGGTCAATGCTCAAAACCCGCTGATAAAACACAATTCCCTCATTCAACAAGTACACGTTATTTATTCATCATATATAACATGTACTTGTCATATATGTAAACCGATTTTTAGTTTAATACTCCAGCCAACTTCTCAATCCCGTACCCGAGCTTGATACTATTTGGTGCTTCTGCTTCTTGAATGGTTTCTAGGAACTACCAAGAAACTGCATGTGCTATAGGGGAAATAATATGCCTTTTACTGGCAGGGGACAAGACTTTTTCATAGATCACGGCATATTGCAATACGCCCATACATACGCAAATCTTACCTGGCACTGATTTATTATTCCCCTCACCTTAATCCTCTCCCACAAGGGGAGAGGATTTTTCAAAAAAAATTTCGTGCATGGCTCCCAAAACGCTCATGTAAGAAACCTGACCTACTGACCCAACTATTTTATTTTCTTGTTTTTCGCCTGAATCAACTGAAACCCGCGCAAAACGCTCTCCCCTATCATCTGAACCAAACTATTAAACTCCCCCATGTCGGCGCGCCCCAACCCCAGATAATAGTTCCCTTGATCGTCAATGCGTATCAAGGCCGGTGGGAATCCATGGCTCAGTAATTGGGTGTTGAGCAAAATTCTGCCCACGCGGCCATTGCCGTCGAAAAACGGATGAATCCGTTCAAATTCATAATGACAAATTGCCGCGCTTTTAATGATGCTTTGCTCTGGTTTTTTATTCATCTCCGCGATCAATTTTTCCATCCTGCCGGGCACCAATTGCGCAGCCGGCAGTTTGATTTCGGTGTTGGTTAAATTAACATACCCTGTCCGGTATTTTCCCGGCAGTTTGTTATGAAAATTATACATGACAATTGAGTGTAGTTTTAATATGTAGTCTTCGGTAATTTTGAACCCAGGTTTAATTTCTTCAAGCATGGACTGCAAGGCATTACGATGATTAACTGCTTCAAAAATTTCAAAAGGTTCCTTGCCCCGAACGTTCTTGCCCTCCAAAGCCTGTTCGGTTTCCTTCATCGTCATACGGCTGCCTTCAATGGCGTTTGAATGATACGTAACTTCTAGAAAAAAACGGTCACGAAGGTTTTCGTTTTTTCGCAATAGTTGAATCGGATCGCCGACAGTACGTGCTGCGCGATCAATAAAAGGGACAATATCTACCGTTTCTTTAAAAACCTCGTCAATTTTCTTAGACCAAACCGCCTGAGGCTCTATGCCCCCTTCCAACCACCGGTGAACATTGCGGTACGAAGTTTCCAAAAGCTTGGCCAACTGGCTTTTCGACACCTTCGCCTCGGTTAAAATTGCGCTTAATTTCTCTATGTCATTAATCGGTATTTTTTCCATACTCAAAGTATGTCATAATGTCGCAAGTTTGTCAAAAATAGCATATGACAAATGACGCATCATTTACCAGCTATATTTTCTAGTTATGTCACATGTCTTATTCCGTGGCCAAGCCAGTTTAATTCCCTTGCTATCGATTTTACTTAGATTTATTATTTTAAACCACACTGTCATTTCGAGAAGCTTTAGCGACGAGAAATCTGAAAGAAAGGTGTAAATTGGATTTCTCGCTACGCTCGAAATGACAATCATTTTTCAAAACACAACTGTAATTTTAATTGGCTTATTTATTGATATCCGTCTGGGATAGCTTTTCGGCTTGATCGGCTTCCAGGAGTTTTTGCATCAAGTCCCCGATGTCTCCGTTCATGAACACATCCAGGTTGTACAAAGACACCCCGATGCGGTGGTCCGTGACGCGGTTTTGGGGGAAATTATAGGTGCGGATTTTTTCACTGCGGTCGCCGCTGCCGACTTGATTTTTCCGGTCCGCGGCTTGGGCTTTCATTTGTTCTTCTTCTTTGGCCTGCTGCAAACGCGCCTGCAGCACCTTCATGGCCTTATTCTTATTTTTCAGCTGCGAGCGTTCATCCTGGCATTGCACGGAAATGCCCGTGGGCAAGTGGGTGATGCGGATGGCCGAATAGGTAGTATTGACGCTCTGCCCGCCTGCCCCAGAAGAACAAAACGTGTCAATCCGTATCTCGTTCGGATTGATGTTCACTTCCACATCATCGGCTTCAGGCATTACGGCCACGGTCACGGCCGAGGTATGAATGCGCCCGGAAGCTTCGGTCTGGGGCACGCGCTGAACGCGGTGCACACCGGCTTCAAATTTAAAAGTGCGGTATACATCCTTGCCTTCAATTTGAAAAATAATTTCTTTAAACCCCTGCAGGTTGGTTGCATTGGAATCCAGCACGCTGACTTTCCACCCTTGGCTTTCCGAAAAACGGCTGTACATGCGGAACAAATCCGCGGCAAACAACGCGGCTTCATCGCCCCCGGTGCCGGCCCGGACTTCCATGAACACGTTCTTGCCGTCATGCGGGTCGCGCGGCGTCAGCAGGAGTTTCAATTGTTCTTCGGTCTCGGTCAATTGCTGTTTTAATTTTGGAATTTCATCTTTGGCCAATTCGGCCATATCCGCATCATGTTCCAGCAATACTTGAATATCCTGAAGTTCGGCTTGCAACTTCCGGTGGCGGCGCACATTTTCGACAATATCCGTCAACTCGGAATGCGCTTTAACCGTTTCCCGGAAACGCGTTTGGTCGGATACCAAACTGGGATCGGACAATTGTTTTTCCAAAAGATCATAACGCTCTTCAACCAGTTTTAATTTGTCCCACACGGGGCTGCCTCCGGTTCAACCGCACCCAAGCGTTGTTCTTCCATGCTTAAAACTTCTTTCAAGGCCGTCAAGGCCACTTCCAACTGCTGCGCATCGGGTTCACGCGTGGTCATGCCTTGCAACGCCAGCCCGGGTTTGAACAACCAACGCACCCAAGTCCATTTTTGATATCGGGCGGAAAACCGCTGCAATTCGTAAGTCACGCCGGCAATGGGCAATATCAACATTAATTCCCCGCCCAAGCGCGCCCAAAGCTTCAATTGCCGGGGCAATAGGATGGCAAACGTAATAATGGAAACCACCATCACCATAAGTAAAAACGCGGTGGAACAGCGGGGATGAAAACGGCTTTTATCCTGTGCCGAGGCAACATCCAATCCCTGTCCTGCTTCCCAGGCAAAAATCGATTTATGCTCGGCGCCATGGTACATGAACACCCGGCGCAAGTCCGGGATCCAGGACATCATCCACAGGTAAAGCAGAAAAATCGTCACTTTATAAAACCCGTTGAGCGCATTGAACGTCCAACGGCTCTCGCCGGCGGGAAAATATTTCGCCGTGAGCTGAGCGCCATAGTAAGGCACCACCACAAACAACAGAACACCCAATCCCATGCCGATGATTAAGGTGATCGCCAACGCCAACCGGTCTCCCTTGGAGGCCACGGGTTTCTTGTCCTCGGCGCCTGCTTTAGGTTCCTCGGCCAAAGCTTGCTGGCCGGACCATTCCAGGGCTTTTAAGCCTAAAATCATGGATTCAAACAACACCAATGTGCCCCGCAGCCAGGGCCATTTCAAAGGTGGAAAACGTTCGGACCAGGCATGCACGGTTTGTTTCTCCACCACAATCTTTCCGTCAGGCCGCCGCACGGCCATGGCCATGCTCTTCCCTGCTCGCATCATTACGCCTTCAATGATGGCCTGACCACCCACCGTAACTTTAGACATACGCTTTCCGCCTTCACCATGTTCCGCCAAAAACCCAACGCGGCTTTACAATTTTTGATATTTTTCCCGTACGTCGGCCAAATTACCACAGGACATTTTACCTTCAGGACAGGGACCAGCCGCGCACCCGGGGCCGGTCTGGGCAAATAAGGCCGGCGCCACTTGCTTGACCAAAGTTAGCATGCGGTCCGCCAGATCGTGAATTTCCCATTGCGCGCGATTGCAGCAGCGCAGCAGGAAAAAATGCCTTAGTTCGCGCGCGTTCATGGTCACCACAATTTTGGTTTCACAGGCATTGGGCAACAAATAACGGGCGTCCTCGGCCGGAATTCCGGCATCCAACAACTCGGTATACGTTTTTCCCAGCTCCTGCACAGCCCTATCAAACTTGATTTTTAATTCCGGTTGAGCTTGCAGCGACGGCGGGCATACGTAGGGAAACTCTTTTAAAGAAACATAGCGTTGGCTTTGCTGCGAGAAGGAAGCCAGCCGGTGACGCACCAGTTGATGGGTCAATGCCCGCGAAACGCCCTCAATACCGAAAGTAAACGCGGCATGTTCAAAGGCTGAAACATGCCCCATATCCGCCAGTTTTTGGATAAATCCGGCGGTTTTTTCCGGGGTCAATTTTTCCGCAATGGCCTCCACACCTACGGCCGAATAACAGAGTTTCGCCGCCTGGGCGACCACGTGTTCCGGATCTTGGGTATGCTGCAGCATTATAACCCGCATGGCCTAACCTCACCTTGCTGAAAATAAAGAACTCACCCGCTCCCCGGCGGAATACCTTGCGGCTCCGGACCCGGAAAACTTGGGTGAGTTCAACTTCAAGACGAAATAACTAAGACTGTTTTTGCGCGTAACGGCGGCGGAATTTCTCAATGCGTCCGGCCGTATCCACCAATTTCTGCGTGCCGGTAAAAAACGGATGACACGCGGAACAAATTTCCACGCGAATCGCCGGTGCCTTGGTGGAACGCGTTTCAATGGCACTTCCGCACGCGCACGTGATCGTGGTGGGTTCATATTTCGGATGAATTTTATCTTTCACAGCTTTAATACCTCCAAATGAATCACTCTGGGGCTTGCCCCAGGGTATCGGATATCATGCCCCTAAGGGTACAAATTACCGTTTCCCATTTATCTCTTGGGATTTATAGGGGATTTAAAGTACCACAGAGCCCGGCAAACCGCAATATATTTATTACGTATTCATGGCCTCCAAAAAGGCCTTATTGCTCTTGGTTTTGCTCATTTTGTCGATCAAAAGCTCCATGGCTTCCACCATGCCAATGGGGTTGAGCACCTTGCGCAATACCCAAATGCGCGCCAAATCGTCGGGCGGAATCAACAGTTCTTCCTTGCGGGTGCCGGAGCGGCTGATGTCAATGGCCGGGAAGATGCGTTTCTCGACCAACTTGCGGTCGAGGCAAAGTTCCATATTGCCCGTGCCCTTAAATTCTTCAAAAATAACTTCGTCCATGCGGCTGCCGGTATCCACCAGGGCCGTGGCAATGATGGTCAAGCTGCCGCCTTCTTCCAAGGCGCGCGCCGCGCCGAAGAATCGTTTGGGGCGCTGCAAGGCATTGGAGTCCACACCGCCGGAAAGAATCTTACCCGAAGGCGGAACCACCGCATTATGCGCGCGGCCCAGGCGGGTGATGGAGTCCAACAGAATCACCACGTCGCGCTTGTGTTCCACCAGGCGCTTGGCTTTCTCAATCACCATATCCGAAACCTGGACGTGACGTTCCGGCGGTTCATCAAAGGTCGAGGAAATCACCTCGCCCTTGACCGAACGCTGCATGTCCGTGACTTCTTCCGGGCGTTCATCAATTAAAAGAACAATCAGCCAAATATCCGGATGGTTGGCCGTAATGGCATTGGCGATTTTTTGCAGTAAAATGGTTTTCCCGGTACGGGGAGGCGCCACAATCAAACCGCGCTGCCCTTTGCCGATGGGAATCAACAAGTCCATAATGCGGTTGCTGATCTCACCGTTGGGGTTCTCCAGATTCAAACGTTCCTTGGGGTGAATGGGTGTTAAATTGTCAAAAAGGATTTTATCGGCTTGAACTTCAGGAGATTCAAAATTAATCTGTTCTACTTTCAGCAGCGCGAAATAACGTTCCCCTTCCTTTGGGGGACGAACCTGGCCGCTGACCGTATCCCCGGTGCGCAAATCAAAACGGCGGATCTGCGAAGGCGAAACATAGATGTCGTCGGGACCGGGCAAGTAATTATAATCCGGAGACCGCAGAAAGCCGAACCCGTCCGGCAAAACTTCCAACACGCCCTCAGCGGTAATCTCTCCGTTTTTCTGAGCTTGCGCTTCGATAATTTTAAAAATCAATTCCTGGGTTTTTAATCCTGAAACATTCACGAGTTTCAGTTTTTTGGCCAAGGCATTAAGCTCGGAAATACTTTTATGCTTGAGTTCTACTATGTTCATACCCTTCCCCTTATGGTGAGATTTCCCGCACAACCCTGCGGGAAGATTGAGTGGACCCGACCCTTGAGTGACAGGGCGGTTTTAACAAGATATATAAATGATCGGCAAACTTCGGCAAAAATTGACTCCTGCTCGGGTTTCTTTCACGCGTATCGGTTCATGAGCCAGAATGGAATCCCCTATTGAGTGCAGAACGACGGTTTGATCATGGATGATGATCTTCCGTTCGGTAGGTATAGCAAGTATATTCAGGTTATGGGCTCCTGTCAAATATTTTTTTCTTTTATCATGCGCGTATATCCCACCACCATGTCCCGGCCCGAACGCTTCGCCTGGTAAAGCGCGGCATCGGACGTGGTGATCAGGGTATCCTGGGTCAGCGCATCTTCCGGATACGTGCTGACCCCGGCGGAAAGGGTCACTGCCAGCGGAGTGCCTGCCACGAGAATGGGGGTCGCCCTTACCACCTCATGGATAAGGGAAGCAATCTGAAGGGCTTTGGCCTTGGGTGCATTGGGCAGTAAAATCACAAACTCTTCCCCGCCGTAGCGGGCGACCACTGCCGTGCTGCCCGCAGAACGCCGCAAACGCGCCGCAACTTCGCTTAACACCGCATCCCCGGTAGGATGACCATAATTGTCGTTCACCCGTTTAAAATGATCCAAATCCACCAAAATCATGGAGAGAAAATGCCGATACCGTTCCGCCCGGTGCAACTCCTCCCGCAAACGCTCCTGAAAATGCCGGTGAACATAAAGTCCCGTAAGGTTATCGGTAATCGAGAGGGTCTGCACCTTGCGGTATAAAAAAGCCTTGCGCAGGGCAAACACAATTTGTTTTCCCAAGACCGCCGTGTGATTAAATTCCGCTGCGGAAAAAGCATTTTCCCGGCTGGAACTGATTATCAAAAGTCCAATTAAAATCTCATGCATCACCAAAGGAATAATCAATACCGAAACCGCAGTATCTGAAAAAACGGTTTTGAACCGCACATCGCGGTGTACATCCCTGATGCGCAGAGGGCTGAAAGCTTCACCCAACCAGCCGCGTAAAACTCCGGGTGAGAATTTTTCCGGAAACCCCTCGTCGGAAATTTCATGCCCTTGGGAGGCAAATCGCTTAAACTCACCCGATTCCTCCTCGGGCAGATAAAAAGCCACGCAAGCATCCGCTTCGGTGGCGACTCCAAAATGACCGGAAAAAATTTTTCCCACCAACGTGCGGGCTTCATCCATCAATGTTGAAAGATCCAGAATCCCCATTAATTTTTTCGCGGCTTCATATAAATGAGTTAAAATTTTTAGCCTGCGCTCATATTCTTCTATTTGGCCGTGTATCAGCCGCGCCTTGCGTTCCACACGGATCAATTTGGCTTCCTGGGGGAGCCGGAGGGCGGCTTCCTGTTTTTGCCAATGATCATAGGCTTGAATAATCAGGACCACCAAGCCAAACAATAAACCGCAACTCAAAATATCGACCGCCGCCTGGGCTCGCGGCAGCCAGCCCAAACCATGCGCCGCGGCAATCAATCCCGTGGCCAAGGCCGTCATCACCAATGCACCGCGCAAATTTTCCCAATATCCGGCCAGAAGAATCAACGGCAGCATCATCAACGGAAATCCGTTGGCAACCCCTAAATCCCGGCTCAGGTAAACGAGTATAAACACCAACAACCCGCTTATGCCTAAAACGCTCAAATACCGCCTATGTCCGCTCATAGGCGCCTCCGTGCATTGGCCAAAATAGCCCGGTTTCTGCCCTCGCGCTTGGCCAGATACAAAGCTTGATCAGCTTCGCTGATAATGCCGTCGGCGGTTTGAGCATGCTCCGGGCACCCGGCAACGCCTATGCTCACCGTGATGGTTATTTCCTCCTGCAAAACCTGGAACTGCCGCTGTGCAATGTGCAGACGAATGCGTTCGGCCATTACCATGCCTGATTGGCTTGGCGTATAGGGAAGCAGCAAAGCAAATTCTTCCCCGCCAAAGCGGCATAGTATATCCGTCACGCGCGCCTCATCCCGTAACAAATCGGACAATTGCATTAAAACCTGATCCCCGCCCAAGTGGCCCAGCCGGTCATTGATCCGCTTGAAATGATCCAGATCCAAAATAATCAAGGTAAACGGCGCATGAAATTCCTGAAACCGGCTGATTTCCTCTTCCAAGCGTTGATTGAAAAAACGGCGCAAATATATCCGGGTCAGCCCGTCGGTTATGGATAATTCCTGAGTCCACTGGTACAAACGCGCATTTTCCGCAGCTGCGCTGGTTAAATCAGCCAAAATGGTAATCAAACGCGCATCGTCGGCAGTAAACATACCCGGATAAATGCTCTCGGCGCGCACCAGACCTGCCACCCGCCCGCCTTCGGCCAACATAGGCGCAATCATGAGCGAACGCACCTCGGCGTTGGTGGTATCCAACCGGAAACGAAAATCCTTTTGCACGTCGCCAACCAGCAACGTTGTCCGGTGCTGCGTGGCCCATAAGCCGAATTGATCTTCCAGGACAGCTTCGGCCGTGATCCCCCCGGGGACAGAACGGATCAAGGGCGTTTGCCCGTCCGGCGGTACATACGCGGCCATAAACCGGCCGCGCTCCGCTCCGATCACATCGCGCAATTCCTTGATCACCATGTCCATCAATTTGGATAATTCGAGCTGTGATCCGAATACCCGTGAGACCCGGTTGAGCAAAAAATATTTTTGCATTTTTTTCTGGTTGGAAATCGTAATGACCAAATCAGTCTTATATTGTTCACGGGCCAGCACCAAACGTTCCTCCACCGAGGAAAGGTATTCGCGGTGGGTGCGTTCCTCATGATGCAGACGGTATTTGTAAAGCCCCAAAACACCCCAGCCCGAGGCTAAAATGAAC
Source organism: Candidatus Goldiibacteriota bacterium (assembly GCA_020052235.1). Taxonomy (GTDB): domain Bacteria; phylum Oederibacteriota; class JAAXVQ01; order JAAXVQ01; family JAAXVQ01; genus JAAXVQ01. The sequence continues at coordinate 13,234 of JAGVPM010000038.1, read as the reverse complement.
CATTGGAACCACAAATTCAAACGAGGCGCGCCGTTAAGTTCGCGTAAATTCGCGTAAAGAAAGAATAAAAGCGCCAAGACAAAAATCCCGCTGCCGTATATTGTGCTCACCAAACTGATGGCCGTCCAAATCACCGGCAGTGCCAAAATCAACCAAGTCGTATACCCAAATCCGGAACGGCGGATTTCCCAATACATCACCAAAGGCACCAGCAATAATACAAACACCAAACTACGCCGCATCCAGGGATATTTATGCAACCAAGGCCACATAATTATTCGGCTGAGCCTCCTGACGCTTTAATGAGCAGCTTGGGCCACAAGCGTTCGGCCCCATAGCGCAATTCCTCATCCGATCCCAAATTGGGCAGGATGAAATCCGCGATTTTCTCAAATTCCTCATCGGTCCACTGGGCACGCACGCGGATGCTGGCGTCCTCCAGGGTCAATCGTTTGTGATCCGCCAGGCGTTGTGCACGCAAACCGCCGGGAGCCCGGACCCAAAGCACCACATCCCCCAACCCGCGAAAAGGACGTTCCGGATAAACCGCGATGTCCATCACCAGGGGACGTTGGCTTAATTTCCGGTGCAACTCTATTTTCGCGTCCAATAATTTCCGCAAACGCGGATGCACAATCCGGTTCAACGTTTCCAAGGCGCGGGGGTCTGAAAAAACCATTGCCCCCAATTGATCCCGCCGTAAAACCCCTTGGGAATTTATAACCCAGGGAAGGTTGGGAAATACCCTACCCAAGTGGTCGAAAAAATTCCCGGGTAAAAGATGTTTTCCGCTTTCCACAGGTCCTTCTAAATGTGCGTCGCAAAATTCTCTTAAAATTTCATACCATGCGGGTTCGCCGGGTTTAAGCAAGCGCCGGGCCAAGCGGTCGGCATCCACCACCCGGGCCTGCAACTTTTTAAACACAGCCGCCACCGTACTTTTACCCGCTCCGGTCCCACCCGTAATGATAATGACAGGGGCTTTAGATTTAGCCATGCCGCGCTCCCCTTCCCGTGTCGTCCAAAGCTTTTTCCAAAATACGGTACCGCCGGTATTCCCGGCCGCCCATAAATTCCGAAGCCTGAATGACTTGCCGGTTTGTTTCCAGCAACCAGCTGTTTTCGCACCAGGTATATCCCCGAACCAAAGCGTGTTGCAGGGCGTGATGGTATAAAACCGTTTCCAACCCCCGATGCCGGTATTCTTTGATGATCCCCAACAGCAGAAGACGCAGGGATTTTATTTTGGATCTCCCCAGGATAATTTTGAAAATTCCCCAAGGAAAAAGTTTTCCTTTGAGCCGGATGAGAATCTCATTAAGATTGAAAATCGCGGCTAAAAAACCCGCCGGTTTTCCATCCACAAACACCAACCGCACCAAATCCGGATCCACCACCATTTTTAAATCCTTGGCCAAGTGGTGAAATTCTTTCCTAGTCAACGGCACAAAACCCCAATTCTTTTCCCAGGCGGAATTATAAATCGCCTCAAGAATTTCGATTTCTTGTTCAAAGTGAGTCAGATCCAAACTGCGCGTGGTAATATTATTCCGCGCTTCAATCCGCGCACTCAGTTTTTTTAACCGGTCAATGGCAGCAGGTGTTTTTATATCCAGGGCATGCGCCACTACGTCCATAACCTTAATGAATCCCGCTTTGAGAAATAACTCTTCATAATACCGGGGATTATAGGTCATATCCACCATGGGCGGCCCGGGTTCGCCGGCCACCAACAAGCCCACGGTATGGTTGGTGGACAAATTCACGGGCCCCCGCATACGGTTTAAATTTTTAGTTTTTAACCAATTCCCCGCCGCGTTAAACAGCCCCTGCGCAGCTTCACCATCGTGTTCGCATTCAAAAAAACCGACAAAACCGGTTTTATCCTGTTGAAATTCATTGTGATGCCGGTTTTCAATTGCCGCTACGCGCCCTACATCCCGGCCGGCGCGAACCGCGAGGAACAACTGCACATCTCCGTGCTCGTAAAACGGTTCATGATTACTGAGCAACCGATGCTGTGCCTGATTCAAAGGCGGAACCCAATGCGGATCTTCCCGATAAAGTGCAAACGGCAGCCGGATAAAACGGCGCCGATCCGCGGCCGCATGGCGATTCAAGGGGATGACGTTTAACACGGATGCCCTCGCTTAAGCTAGGTGTCCAAACTACAGAGAAACGAAAGTCGAAAATTGACCGCATTTGAGTTTTTATCCACTTTCAACTCTCGATTCTCAAATGATCCGAAACATGAGCAATTTATTGCTCATGTTTCTAATGGGTGGCTATGTCCATGATCTTTTTTACATTTACTGGAATCCCGGCTACGAACACTTGAAACAGCAAACGATTTCCTACCGCAGCTCCGCCGGTTTTACCTGCACGGCCAAGCTTGGCACCACGGGTTACGTTTTGGCCTTCTTTGACTTGCATAGTATTCAGGTGTGCGTACATGGATACAAACGAAAAACCGTGATCCACGAGAACCACGTTGCCCAGCATGGGAAACTTTTGCGCCAAAAGCACCTTGCCCTCAGCCGCAGACGTCACATCCCAGGTGTTGCCGTGCGCCAAGGGCTCAATTTCCAAGCCTGCAATGATAACCTTGTCTTGCGCATTGTAAATCCGTTCAGTGCCAAACACAGCGCGGATTTGACCGCTCAATGGAAGAATAAATCCTTGAAACCGGATGCTTTTGTAACCGCCTTTGCGTAAACTCTCCGCCAACACCCGGTAATCCTGCGCCCATTGATTGGCATTGAATGCTTTGCTTTTCACCCTTTCAGGAACCGCAGGATGAACAATGGGAACGATCTGAAAAGGAAAAGATTCGCGCAGGTTTTGGTTCAACCCTTCAACTTGAAAGGAACAATCAATGGCATAATCCCCGGGAACGGTTTCCCAAGGGACGGCCATAAAGGCTGTAAACATGGCTCCCTGCAAATCTTTACGCGGGAATAAATCATAGGTTTTATCTAAAAAAATAACTTTCCCCGATTTGACGCGTTCGGGAAACTGAAAGGTAAACTTCACCACATCACCGGGCTGAGCTTCCTGGGTCGGCAAGATATATTCAATTTCCCCGCGCACTTGTTCTTCCAGGGACGCACAACCAAAAACACCCCAGCTGAAACAAGCCGCCAGTGCCCACACCGCACCTTGCGAAAAACGCATATTCCCCCCGATCATGTTACTCAATACCCCATTTTAATGGTTGCAGTGTCAACGTCAAGGCTTTTTGCTGTTACAGGCTTTTTGCACATAGCGTCAATTATGGCAATCCTGTAAAAAACGTCTTCAAATCATTCATCCACATAATCCAAGCATCTTCGTTGTTATCGTTATAATATTTTTTTCGGATGGCCACCAATTGGAAACCGTATTTTGCATATAATTTTTGCGCCGAGTCATTGCTCGCCCGGACTTCCAGCGTGGCGCGTTCTGCGCCCAAGCGGTGGGCCAGCCGCATGGCGGCGAACAACAGGCGTTCCCCGATTTTTTGGCGGCGAAAAGCCGGATGGACCGCCAGATTCGTTATATGGGCTTCTTTTTGAATCAGCCAAAAACCCATGTAACCCACCACATGGTCATGGCCCTGGGCAATTAAGTAATGGGCCATGTCCGGATTTTTAAATTCATCCTCGAACATGGTGCGGGTCCAGGGCGTCCGAAACGAACTTTGCTCCACCCATAAAACACCGTCCAGGTCCGCAAGTTGCATCTCGCGGATATCAATGGTCAGGGTTTCGGCATTTTCCCCTTCAAACGGTTGATCGGATGACTCTTCGCCTTTTCGATCATGGCCCAAATCAATCATGCACGCCTCCCAGGGTAGTTGCGGCTTTCTGCTTGGCTTTCATTTCTTCCGCCTGGGTACGGCGCAAATAAAGCGGTGTGATTCGTCCGGGCGGAGTCCCCCCCCCGGCGGCCAAAGCGGCTTCGGCCAAGGCTGCAATATCCACGGCGCTGGGCAGGCAGCGGGGTGCGGGAATGAGTTTAAAGTTGGCCTGCGCGGCTCTTTCCCGTAACTCCGGATAAAATCGTTCGGCGGCGGGGCCGGTCACGGCCCAATCGCCGCGTAAAAAATACGGCAGCAAGGCATCCAAGGGAATCAAACTCTCGCTCAAAATCGGCCGGATCTTTTCAGCCGTGCGCTGATACACGGCCGCGTACAGCAAATCTTGGCGCGCATCCTCCAGCACCAAAACATTGGTTTCCCCGGCTCCCGCTGCGGCAGCCAAAAAGCTCGAAACCCCGGCTACGGGACGCCCCAAGCCTTGCGCTATACCCTGCGCGGTGGCAATGCCCACGCGCAATCCGGTAAAAGTTCCCGGCCCGATTCCAACGGCCAATCCGTCAATGTCCTTGGGGGTAAGATTCAATTCCTTAAGTACACTTTCTATGTCCGGCAGTATGGTTTCCGCGTGCCTTTTTTCAGGAACCCGTTCGCTCTTGGCCAAGGTTTTGCCTTTTTCCCAAAGCGCAATTGACAGGCGTGCCGTCGACGTATCCAGGCCTAAAATTTTCATAGTCAACACTCCTCAACGCGGAGTTAAAACCGTAATCCGGCGATCCGAGTCACCCACAATTTCCAAGGTTATATCCCAGCGAATAGGCGGCATCAGCTGCGGCGCTTTTTCCGCCCATTCCACCACCGAAACTCCGGTTCCGTAAAAATATTCATCGCAGCCGATGTCTTCCAATTCAGCCGGATGATTCAAGCGGTACAAATCAAAATGATACACGGGCTGCGGGCCCGGATACTCGTTAATCAACGTGAATGTCGGACTCGAAACCGCGCGCTCCGCTTTCAAACCGCGCGCCAATCCCGTGACCAGCGCAGTCTTTCCGGCCCCCAGATTGCCGTGCAAACACACGACATCTCCGGCTTTGACTTCTGCGGCCAATGTTTCTCCCAAGTCCACGGTCTGTTCAACCGAATGTGTATCAAAAACGCGCATACTAACCATGAACCTCTCTATTGTGTTCCCAGCCTGCGGGCAGCTTTATCATCTTACCCTCCGGAAGCGCCAGCGTCAATCCTTGGGATGCCGGAACCACTTCGCCGACCAAGGTACAGGCTGTTCCCAAGCGAGCCTGCATTTTCCGGCACAAGGCCGGGGCATCCTGGGGCTTGACTGCAAACAACAATTCATAATCTTCGCCGCCCTGCAAAGCCACGGTCCAGGCGGGTTGCTTCATTTTTTTTGCCATACGGCGCGTGTCCATGGCCACGGGCAAATGACCAGCGTACAAGCATGCGCCCACACGGCCGGCCTCGCACAAACGCCTTACATCGCTTGCCAGTCCATCGGAAACATCAAGCAGCGCGTGCACACGCCCGGTTTGGGCCAGCCAGCGCGCTTCGGCCAAACGCGGGATAGGACTACGCAAACGCTGCGCCGCGTACGAGATCAACCGCAAAGGCGAACGGGAATGCTTCACTTCATAAAGTCCGGCAGCCGCGCCTCCCAAATCTCCGGTCACCATGAGCCAATCCCCGGCCCGGGCCCCGCTCCGGCGCAACAGGTGTTTTTCAGCAACCGTTCCCTGCAGGGTCAATGAAATCATCCATGGTCCGGGAGAGGCATTGGTATCTCCGCCCACCAAACGGGCGCCGTATTTTTTTAATTCCGCCACCAAGCCGGACACAACACCGAGTACGCGTTTCTCTTTCGCGCCCGGCGGCAACGCCAGAACCAAATGCGCACGCCGGGGAACTCCCCCCATGGCCGCAATGTCGGACACATTCACGGCCGCGGCTTTGCGCCCCAGGGTTTCAGGATCGCACCACGCCCACTCCCAATGGATGCCCTCAATCAGCGCATCGCAAGTCACTAATTCCAAACACCCGGGCTCCGGACAATGCGCGGACGCATCGTCGCCTATGCCCAAACGGTCTTTCGAACCAGAGGCAGCGGAAATTTTCCGAATCGCTTCAATCAGGGAAAATTCACGCCAGCCTGATGTAGGGAACAGGCATGCCTGTTCCCTACGAGCCGCAGGGTGCTTCACTGCGACTGTCCCCAAGTGCGAACCCCTTCGCCGGGCTTGCCCGCGTCCAGCCTGTTCAAGCGGGCCTTGGCATCATCCCAGGTGGTGTTGGGATATTTATCCAAAATGGTTTGATACGCCTGCCGCGCAGCTTTTAAGTCCCCCTGCAATTCATAACACTGGCCGATATGGATCAACGCTTCGGCTGCCAAAAATCCGCCGGCATAATCTTTTACCAAGGCCGTATACGCAGCAATGGCCTCCGGATATTTTTCTTCTTTCTCGCTGGCTTTGCCCAAACCCAGACGGGCTTCAGCATCCCAATCCGACTTGGGAAACAGCCGGGAAACTTCGGTGAAGGTCTTTACGGCATCCACATATTGCGCAGATTGCAATTGCGCATCCCCCACTTGCAGTCCCGCCCAAGCCGACAAAACACTGGCAGGGTCCTGTGTGCGCAAACGGTTATAAATCTCAACGGACTTCGTCCACTCATGGCGTTCGCGATACAAGTCCGCGATGGCAATAAGCGCCTGCCGCATGTTCTCGTCCGAGGTTTTTAATTTCAAGATTTTCTCATATTGCTTAATGGCGGCATCGTAACGCTTCGCCAGGGTCAGTTGCTGGCCTTTGTTCAAGAACCGCGTCACCAGGCGCTCAGGATTTCCCCACCCGGTGTTGTACCCGTATATTTGAATCAACCCGGCGAGCAACGCCAAACTGCCCAGCGTATAAAGCCAAAACCGCCGCGAGGACTTCAGGTTAATTTGAACCTCCGCCGGAGCGGCGGCGATTTTCACCGGGGCTGTTTTTACCCCCATGGGTTCCTCGGCTGCTACCGGAATTTTCTTCCTGGATGCCGCCTTCACGGTTTTGACCGCAGGTTTGCCGGTCTTGCTTTTGGTTGCACTTTCGGTTTTGCGGACTGATTTTGCCACGTTATAATTCCTCCCATTTAAAATCACTGCTATCTAATTCACCGCAGAGGCGCAGAGTTCGCAGAGCAGCGTTCTCCGCGCCTCTGCGGTGAAATCATTGCTTTATGTTTGCTCATGGCGCGGTAATCCAAGTTTCGCCTGTAAGCAGGCTTCCGTCCGGGGCCACGCCCTGAACTTCAGCACGGTATTGACCTGGTTTCCAAATCGCATCCAGGGGAATTTGCGTGGTGAACGTCCACGTCCGGCCGTGGTCGCGGGTTTTCAAGGGCAACTGCGGCGATCCCGCAACATCCAGCCGTCCCCGGACATCATGGGTGCCCTCGGGCGCTTTGACGACCACCTTCACGACATCTCCGGGGTGCAAAATACCCGGGGTCACTGAAACTTCCAAACTGCCGGGCTTAACCTGAATGCCCGCACAGGCGGAAAGCAGTCCCAAAATCAAAATACCAGCGAGAGTCCGAACCAAACTCATACAGCTAAAAAATCCAACGCAGTCTGCACCATCACGGCAGTTCCAATCACCAGGGCATTTTCGTCGAAATCAAACGCCGGATGATGCCAATCATTGACGAATCCCTTGGCCGCGTTGCGGCCACCGACCCTAAAAAAGCAGGCTGGAACCGATGCTGCAAAATACGTAAAATCCTCTCCGGTCATCTCCGGGCGTTCCAATTCGACCACGCCCTTAGGACCGGATATTTTCTTGGCCGCAGCGCGCACCGACGCGGTGATGCCGGTATGATTATACAAGGCCGGGTGCCCGGGCTCCAGCTCAAACCGGCACTGCGCGCGATGCGCGCGGCAAATACCCTGCGCGATTCCGGCCGCACGCTTGGGCAATTCCCGGCGCATGGCCGGCGTCAGGCTGCGCAGCGTTCCGCGCATGGTCACGGTTTCGGCAATGACATTAAACGCACTGCCGCCCTGAATTTGCCCAATGGTAAGCACAGCCGGTTCCAGCGGATCCACTTCACGCGACACCAAATTCTGCAAACCCGCCAGCACGTGGCCGGCAATGGCGATTGCATCCACGCTGCGGTGCGGGAAGGCCCCATGCCCGCCTTTGCCTTGGATGGTTAATTTAAACATATCGGCCGCAGCCATAACCGCGCCTGCCCGCAGGGCAATTTGTCCCACCGGCAGCGTGGCATCCATATGCCCGGCAATGATCGCATCCACCCTGGGTTTATGCAAAACCCCGGCGCGAATCATGGCCTCGGCCCCGCCCGGCGGGGATTCTTCGCAGGGTTGAAACACCACTTTGACCTGACCCTTGAATTGGCTGCGATGACGCGCTAATAAAACCGCCGCACCCAAACCCATGGTGGTGTTGCCGTCGTGGCCGCAGGCGTGCATTACCCCTGGCACCTGGGAACAATAAGGCGCTTTGCTCTGTTCGGCAATGGGCAACGCATCCATGTCAGCGCGAATGGCAAACGTTTTTTCTCCCGGCAGCCCGCGCAATACGCCCACCACACCCGTGCCCGCCACCCCGGTTTTTATGTCCCAGCCGTGCTTCCGCAAAACCTCCGCCGCCAATTTGGCCGTGCGGTGTTCCTTAAAACCGAGTTCCGGATGTTGATGAATTTTCCGGCGCCATTTTTGCAATTGCGTAAACAGGGCCTGCGCTTCACGCTGCAGCGCCCTCGGGGTCAAACCCTTCATGCTTCCTCCTTGGCAATGGCCCGCACCAAATCCGCCTTGCCGACAATTCCTTTCAACGCCCCATTTTCCAGCACCGGCAACAAATGGCAGCCCTTATCGTGCATGATGGTGGCCATGTCTTGCATGCTGGTTTCCGGCGCAATGGAAAGCACGGTTTTACTCATGATATCGGCCACGCTTTGCCCCACAATTTTCAAAAGTTCCTGTTCGTATTTTTTCGGACTCTCCAGATAAAATACCGCATCAAATATCGTCACCACGGTCGGCAGATGCACCGAAGCGTCACGGAAGATCAAATCGCTTTCCGTAACCATGCCCACCACGTTGCCTGCGGCATCCACCACCGGCGCGCCGCTGATCTTGTGCGTAAGTAAAAATTTCGCCAAATCCTTCACACTGGTTTGCGGGGTAACTGTCAATACCTTTTGGGTCATGATGTCTTTCGCCGTCAAATGCAACATAGAACCTCCGCAACGTTTAATGTATTCATCCAAAATCGCCTTATCTTACAATGTCCCTATAGCCTCGGGAATGCGTTCCGCCACATCACGCGCACGCACACCCAGGCCGTAGGAATTTTTGCCTGCCAAATCCCCGGCCACGCCGTTTAAAAACGCACCCAGTCCCGTCGCTTCCTTAGGCGGCACTTTTTGCGCCACCCAGGCGGCAATGCTTCCGGCCAAAACATCTCCGGTTCCGGCCGTGGCCAACGCCGAAGATCCCGAGCCATTCACCCAAAGCGCACCCTCCGGCGAGGCGATCACCGAATGATGCCCCTTTAAAATTACCACTGCCTGATACCGCTGCGCCAACTCACGCGCCGAGCGGGCCCGTTCCTTGACCACCATCGGCACAGGACGTTTTAACAACACACCCGCTTCGCCTTCATGCGGCGTTAAAATCAACGAGGTGCGGGCTGAAAAAGCACGCGTGATTCTCCACCCCACCAAAGCCGGAAGCGCATCGGCATCCACCACCACGGACTTGGGTCCTTTTAACTGCTCAAGAAATTCACGCACCAACTTCAAGGTTTGCGGATCGCGGCCCATTCCCGGACCAATCACCAACGAATCATATTCGGCCGCTATTTTCAGCAACGGAGCCAAGGCGGTTTTACCCAAAACACCTTGAGCATTCGACGGCAACGGATGCGCCAATTCCTCCACCATGTGCGAACGCAAAACAACATCCAGTGACTTCGGGTAGGCCAAGGCCGTGAATCCCGCCCCGGAACGCGCGGCTCCGAGCGCGGCCAATAACGGCGCGCCGTGATACCGGGCCGAACCGCCGATAACCAACACTTTGCCCGCCGAATGTTTATGCGCGACCCACGAGCGACGCGGCAGCCATTCGCGCGCCTGCGCCTCGTCCACATAGATCCACTCCGCCCCCCGGTCGGAAAGCAACGCCTCCGGAAAACCAATGGGTTCAATGGCCAGCCGCCCCACATAATCAGCTGCCGCAGCTGATAAAAGACCATGTTTGGGCAAACCAAAGGTAATGGTCCAATCCGCGCGCACAGTGGCGGCTGAAGGTTCGCCTGTATCGGCATTTAATCCCGAAGGAATATCCACGGCCAATACGCGGGTTTTGGCAGCTGTCAAAGCCGCAATGGCCTGCGAGAAGGGCGGACGCGGCGCGCCGGACAAACCAATGCCCAACAAAGCATCCACAACCAAATCCGTGTTCAGCAGATCATCCACCCAGGCATGGGGAAAAACCCCCTTGGCCGTGCGGATATTTATTTTTAATTTTTGCAAACGCTTGAGGTTATGCCGGGTTTCCGGCGCCAGGGTGGTGCCGGTTAAAAGCAACACGGTGACATCAATGCCTGCTTTGACCAAGTAGCGCGCACATACCAGTCCGTCGCCGCCATTTTTGCCGCTGCCGGCCAAAACGGCCACGCGCGAATCCACGGGAAAGCCCAAAACATCCTGCACCCACGCAGCCAATTTCTCCCCGGCCTGTTCCATCAAACTTAAGGAAGGGATCCCATACCGCTCGGTGGCCGCCCGGTCAATGGCCTGCATTTCTTTAATTCCCACAATTTTCACGTACGCCTCCAACCAGCGAAAGAAACGAAACGTTAAAATTATATCACGCGCCTGAATTAGACCCTATAAAAATTCCGGCCCACCCAGGAACAAACTCACCTGAAACAAAAAAGACGCAAGCCTTGAAGCCGCGTCTTTTTGTAACCCTGCCCATGTAATCCATGGCATCGCCGGGTCACAGCAAACGTTTCGCTTCACGCTGACGTTGAATTTCGAATAAAGCAATACCAGTGGCCACGGAGGCATTCAGCGAATCCACTTTCCCGAACATGGGAACTTTAAGCTTCATATCGCACTTATCCCGCGTCAAACGCCGCAAGCCCTGCCCCTCATTCCCCACCACCAAAGCCATGGGCCGATTCAGATCCACAGACCACAAGGATTCACCTTCTTCCGAGTCCAACCCCGCCACCCAAATACCGGCCTCTTTGATGGCTTCCAATGCATTGGCCAAATTCACAACCTTCGCCACGGGCAAATGTTCCAATGCGCCGCCCGAGGTTTTATCGGCCACGGGGGTGACCTCCGTGCTGCGATGGGTCGTGATCACCAAGCCTTGCGCTCCTGCGCCTTCGGCACAACGGGCAATGGCGCCCAAGTTGCGCGGATCTTCGATTTCATCACAAATCACAATCAACGCCTGCGGCAGATCGGCGGCGGCGGTTTGCAGGATGTCTTCCAAATCCACATACGCGCGCGCTTTAATCATGGCGATCACGCCTTGATGCACCACGGGCCCGGCCAACCGGTCAAAACGGCTGCGGTCCAAATATTCGATCTCCACTCCCCGCGATTCGGCCGCCGATTCCAACTCGCGCAATACCGAGCCATGGCCGCCGCGTGAAATCAATACTTTTTCAATTTGCGAATCCGCGGCGCGTAAAGCTTCCAACACCGCGTGCCGCCCAAAAACTTTTTGTAAACTCATAATTTCCTTTCACACACATCTTTTTTGATGCCCAACGCCGCCGGAATAACCAGCACCGCCCCGGAAGCCATATCCTCCACCCAAAAACCTTCAGCCTCCAGGACTTTCCGCAGACGGTCAGATTCAGCCCAATCTTTCTGTTGGCGTGCTTCCCGGCGCTGATCTTGCAGGGCTTGCACTTCCGCGTTCTTGATTGGCATGTCTTCCCCAATGCCAAAAACGTCATTCATGGCCATTAATTGCAACCGCGCTTGTGTCAACGCCGCCTGGGACGCGGCTGAAAAGCGAAAGGTACGCTGCGCCAGCATTTTTTTAATGTGATTGGCAAAAGAGTAAATCTCCCCTACGGCTCCCGCGGTGTTGAGGTCATCGTCTAAATGTTGATCAAAGCGCGCCAAACTTTGCCCGCACCCAACAGCAAACGCCGCCACATCTTTATCAAAGCTTTCATCCGCCGCCACTGGGAACGCCAGCACTTCGCGCAAACGTCCCAGGGTGCGCCAAATCTCCTCGTACCCTTTTTGCACGGCTTCAATGTTCTCCGGATTAAAATCCAACGGGCTGCGATAATGCGCTGACAACAAAAACAAACGCAAAACCTGGCGCGGCATCACGCTCAAAATATCCCGCACCACGCGAAAATTCCCCAAAGATTTGGACATCTTCTCGCCGTCGATCTTCAAATGTCCATTGTGCAGCCAATATTTTGCCAAAGGTTTCCCGGTCACGGCTTCGCTTTGTGCGTTTTCATTTTCGTGATGCGGAAAAATCAAATCCTCGCCGCCGCCGTGAATATCGAAGCTCTCACCCAAATATTTCATGGACATGACCGAGCACTCAATATGCCAGCCTGGACGCCCCGGGCCCCAGGGCGATTCCCAGGAAGGTTCGCCAGGCTTGGCCGCTTTCCACAAAGCGAAATCCAATGGATCCTTTTTACGCGGATCCACTTCCACGCGCGCGCCCTCTTCCAACTCCTCAATATTTTTCCCCGAGACTTTGCCATAGGCAGCAAAACTCCGCACCGCGAAGTAAACATCGCCCTCCATCACATAGGCGTGTTGCGTCTCGATCAATTTCTGTACCCAGGCAATTATTTCCGGAATATGCTCCGTGGCCCTGGGGGTGATATCCGCCGGACGATTGCCCAACTCCGCCAGGTCTGTTCTAAACGCCGCCGTAAACTCATCGGCCACATCCGAAGCTTTCCGCCCTTCCTTGTTGGCTCGATTGATGATTTTATCGTCAATGTCCGTGATGTTCTGCACGAACGTGACCTTATATCCCCGGCGCTCCAACACGCGGCGCAAGGTATCAAACACCACAAAAGCGCGGGCATTTCCCACGTGAAAATAATCATACACCGTAGGCCCGCAGGCATACACGCGGACCTCCCCGGGAATCGTGGGCACAAACTCTTCCTTGCGCCGGCTTAAGGTGTTATAAAACTGTAATGACATAACTTCAGGCCCTTTCGTCTGAACATTAATCTCAAAAACATCTAACTTTACTCAATCTGTGCAGCGAAATCCAGTATTTTAACGCATGCAGTTTATCGAGTAGGGGGAGGGATCGCGCCCTCCGCCCTCTCACACCACCGTACGTACGGTTCCGTATACGGCGGTTCGTGATTGCTTCTGGGCATTAAGTAT
>JAGVPM010000081.1 GCA_020052235.1 Candidatus Goldiibacteriota bacterium | reverse complement strand
TTCGATGCCGAGGATGTGTCCGTAGAACTCTTCGAGTGACTCGTTGCTCATGCTGTGCATTTTACACAATCATCCCACACGAATTCCGGAAGCGCCTTTTTTGATAACTTACTTCTCCGGTAAAAAGCGATTTCAACGCCAGGCTGACGCGCCGGTGGCCTTGGTGGGCAAGCTCTTCGCGGACAGCCTCCAAGCGTTTCCTTTGCAGGAATTTAAAACCGGCTAAAATACCGTTCAGCCAAAACAACACCCGTCCCCAGCGGTTGTCCCGTTTGATACCCGCATATTTTAAATTCCAGGTTTTATTAAATTGGGCGGGTTGCCAGGCATGATAAAAAAGTTCATGACCGGCGGCATACGCCTGTTGCAACGCATGGGTATAACCGTCTTTAAAAACCCGGACATAGCCGTTTAAATCGCCGATAAACAGGGTACGCTGGTTAAGATAATTTTTCGCTTGGCCTATCCCCAGCGGTGCCCGGCATACCATGTGGCAACGCAACCGTTCGGCCATCTTATCCACTTCAATCAGTTGCCGGACTTGCGGATGAGAAAATAATTTTTCCAAATCTTCCAGTGTTATTTCCCGATTCAAGGCAGTCAGCGTAACCCACCCGGGACGTTTAGAAATAATTCCCACCGCGCATTGCGGCAGCAGGTTATCAATGATCGCGACACAATTGTCAATGGCGCTGTAATCCAGGCCGGTTAAATTCAATTCAGTCACGGAAGCAGGCATCAGCCTGGGGGGGACGTAGTGTGTTTGTTTGGCCAGGCTTTGAATAAACGGCTGCGACAAGCTGTTTAAACCCGACGCAATAATAATATAATCAGCCTCTATTTTTTTTTCCCACTCCGAACCGGTAACAAGTACCCAACCCGGCGTATGCAGGGTTGGCACTTCTCCTTCAAGGGCGCGAGCTTTTTCGTGGATAATAAAACCGGGCAATTTCACTTTTTCTTTCACATATTGTTTGAAGGCGCCGTCAAAACCCGTCTCGCCGAAACGATCTGTCCGCAACATGGAGATCATGGGCGGATACAATTTTAAACGCACCGCGCCGCATTGATTGAGGTAGATCCCCTCTTTGATAAGCGTCAAAACCACCGGAGGCGCAATGGTATAGTCGTACAGATTTTGCAGGGTCTGATAGGCCAGGCTGGTCATAAGGCCGCCGCAGTAATTACAAGTTGAAGTGCTGACCAGCTGGACTTCTATGGGATGATCGTGTTTTTTAGAAAGCCGGGCCAGATGGTAATAAAGAGCTGAACCGGAAATGCCGCCGCCGATAATTAAAATACGCGCCCCTTTATGAATGCCCGGGACGGCCGGTGGGTCTTCCGGTTTCCAGGGAGAAATTTTACCGGGGAAATTTCGGAACAGGGTCATGGGGATATGAATTCATCCATTTCTTTAAGCAGGAAACTCGACTTTTTAAATATAGTCCCAAATTCCTGCGGTGGCAAGGAATACAAGTACAAAGCCACCGGGCGCTTAGCGGCCGAATAGGCCTTTCAGTTGGTCCTGTGCTTTGTCCTTGAGCTGGTCTGTCTGCTGATTCACGGCGCCGTTGCCGACATTCTGCTTGTCCTTGATCAGATTTTGAATCGAGGCGATCTTGCCGGTCAGTTCTTTCTGCTGCCCGGACAAGGATCCCAAAACGCCCCCTTTGTCCGCGCCATACGAGGCGAGCAGGTCGCTCTGCTTGCCGGCGATGATCTTATCGATTTCAGCTTTCAATTTAGCCTGGACGCCGGCAATTTCCTGGCCGAGCAGTTTTTGCATGCGGTCGGCGAGAAGCTTGTCGAGGTCGGAATTCATGGTGATGTCGAGATTATCCGGGGAGCCGGTGGCCTTGGCGCCAACGTGCAGCGCGTCTATCCCGGCCCAGAGCGAGGAAGCTATTTCCGCGGCGCTGCCCAGACCGGCAGGTTTGGCGGGATTGTTTTTCGCCAGGCCCGTCAGGGCCAGACGCATTTCCGCAGAGAGTTGATCGCCGGTCAAGGTCAGACCGGCCGCGATCAGAGCATTGCCGCCCTGAAACGCGGGCAGGTATTCCGAGGAGGGCAGATGCAGTTCCTCGGAGCGCAGGCCGGCCATTTCAACCTTTACTTGGTCGGTGGGAATTTCCAGGCGGTGATCCAAAACAGCCTTAACCGTAATGCGGCGGGCGCCTTGGGCGCCGGCCAGATCCAACTTGGCCGGGCGGCCCAGCAGGGCTTGGTCCGAGGTTATGTCGCTGATTGTGCCCGTAAAGTCAACAGGTTGGTTTGGTTTGCCCGCGCCGCCGGTTGAACCGGTAAAAGTGATTTGCTTGATCCAGAAATCCGGCGGATGGTTGAAGACCGGAAAGCGCACGTCCATGCCGTGCAGGCGCGGCTGGGCGGCGGGAGCTGATTTTTTCCCCTTGGCTTTGGCCGGGGGCATGTACGCCCGCGCCTTGGCGATCAAGTCCAGGGTTTTGTTCAGGCGCTGCATCCAGACCGGGCCGAGGATCACACCGGTGATGCTGGAAAAGTCAAAGGCCGGCAGTTTCAACAACTGCCCCACGGACTGCAGGTCGCGGTTTTTCAGTTCCTCAATCCGGGCCAGAATATTTTTTTGGTCGCCGAAATCAGCCTCGGCCTGGGATTTCAGGGTGCTGATCTCTTTGGACGCGGTTTGCAGGGACTGCAGGCCTTTTTGCAGGCGGTCGAGTTTATCCTTGGCGGCCACGGCATCCTGGGCGTTCTGGATTTTTAGAGCCGCGACCTCTTTCCAAGCCGACTCCACTGCGGCGAGCGTGTCTTTCACGTTTAGATTTTTTAACTTGTTCTGGTAATCAGCGGATTTTTGCTGGTAGCCGGATTTCATTGTATCCAAGTCCTTGAGCATGGGAATGTTCTCCGGCTTGACCAGGCCCTGGATATTGGTGGTTTTAAGTTTGTCCTTGGCGGATTGGATGGCGTCCATGGCAGGCAGGCTGTTGGCTTTGGATTTTGCCCGGTCCGAGATTTTGCTCCCCAGCTTGCCCAATGGGCTGTCAGCGGCCAGCCAGCTTTTGGAAATTTTAGCCTGCTTGCGTGGCGGCAGCGCGCCGGAGGTTTTGCGCTCCGTGCCATAGCTGATGCCGGTCACGGTCATGGAGTCAATGATGACCTTTTTGGAGAGCAGGGGGAGCGGTTCCAGCGCGAAAGTCATGCTCTCGGTGGAAAAAAGATTTTTCATCGGAGTGTCTTTATCCGCGACCTCAAGGCCGCTGACCACGATGGACAAGTTGGCCAGCCGGGTTTTCACCGCCGCGGCCTCGACCTTGGCGCCGAACGCGAATTGGCCGCCGGCAACTATGCCCCAGCGGAGCAGGGTATCCAGAAAAAAAAGATCAAAAATCGCGAGCAGTATCAGTATGACCAGAGCGGGGATAACATATTTCCAGCGCACGGCAGGCTCCTTGGCATCCGCCCCTGGGGGGCGGGAAATGGCGGTTATTTTACTTTTCCCAGAATATCCGTTACTTTGGTCAGCTTAAGGTATTTCATAATTTTCCACTTGCTGACTTTTTCCTGATAATGCGCGCGGTAGTACAGCACGCCCTGGCGGGAAAGGAAAATCAGCGGCACGAACAGGATCAGGCCAATCAGAAACTCGCCTAATACCACAGTGTTGTAGAAGCGGGTGAACGGCAGCAGCGGGGCATTGTACGCGCTGGTCCACAGCGGAACCAGGGAAGGCGTCTGTACCAGCAAAGCATAGCCGATGCGGTGCGCCAGCGGATCGAGCAGCAGGGCAATGGCGGCGAAGAGCGGCGTGGCTAAGGCGGCCGCGCCCAGGTTGGATTTGGTGGCCATGAGAATCAGAAACAGCAGGGTGGCCTGCAGCGTGGCCAAAGGCGTAAGGCCCAGAAGCGCGCCCAAGGCAACGCCAAAAGCAATCTGGTACGGGGAATCGCTGGACTGCAACACGCCCAGAAGACTCTTCAGAGCTTTAATCCAAAACATAAGCGGTCCTCCTTAAAAGTCATATAGCCAAACCGGCGCCAAAGACGCCAAAGCAGGAGTATTGTAACTCCAGATGGTTTTTTTAGCAAGGCAGCGGTTTTCGGTGCCAGGCACAAAGATAGAAAAAAACGCGAAGTAATGCCTTGCAAGCGCGAAAAAAACGATTTAAGCTTTAAACTATCAATCGGTGGCTGGCACGTTTTACGAGGCTTGGGACGGGATTTAGTTTTTGAGTCTGGTTTGGGGGAGGGTCACTCCGTTCCCAAGCACAGGGTAGTGGCGCGTTCTTGTCTAGGAAAAATCACATGCAGCATAGGTAATTATAGGGGCGTATTGCATACATCCCTACAGTATAATGTGTTAAGATAGCCGGGTTCGGAGTTCCCATCATAGGTTTAAAGGAGTTCGTTATGTCGCCGATTGATATTCCGGTATATGCAAGAGTTCCTAGAATGGCCCGTTACATTGCACTGGGTGTGGTATTATTTATCGTTGCTTTAGGAACGTACTTTACAGTAAAACCGGGTGAAGTCGCTGTGCTGGTTCGGCTGGGTTCACTGCGGGGTTCTTATCCGGAAGGATTTTATTTAAAATTTCCCCTCATCGATTCCGTGGAAAAATTTACCATCAAAATTCAACGCGCGGATATTGAAACCGAAGCTTTTAGCCGTGACCTGCAAACGATCAAAGTGAAGATTGTAGTGAACCACCGGGTGGAACAGGGGACGATTACCAGTATTTTCCGTAACCTTGGCGTGGGATATGTGGAGAGCGTCATTGAGCCCATATCACAAGAGGTGCTCAAGTCCATCTTGGCAAAGTATTCCGCTGAAAATATCATTGCCAGCCGCATCGATGTTGCCGCCGAACTTTCTGATACGGTTAAAAAGCGCCTGGCCGAGAAGCAGATTATTGTTACCGACCTTTCCATCACTGATTTTGATTTCAGTGAGGCTTTTATTAAATCGGTCGAAGAGAAACAGATTGCCGAACAGAATGCCAAAAAGGCGGAAAAAGATGTTGAACGGGTCAAGCGCGAGGCTGAACAGCAAGTGGCACGTGCGCGTGGCGAGGCTGAAGGACTGCGTCTTCAGCGCGAAGCCGTCACCCCCACGCTTATTGATCTGCGCCGGGTAGAAGCGCAAATCAAGGCGATCGAAAAATGGGACGGCAAGCTGCCCATGTATGTCGGCAGCGAGGCCATGCCCTTTATCGAGGTTAAGAAAGAAGAAAGGTAAAGCAGGTGGCGCGTTTTTGCTGTGAGGCCGGCAGCAGGGTAATTAAAGGAAGTATAATGGCGAGCGTGTTTTTTTTGGCAGGCTGTTCAGCGCTCAGAAACCCAAATGCCCCTTTATTACCGCTTAATCTGGATTATACTTTTCATTCCGCCGCAAAAATGGGCATTTCCTTTCCGCCGGTTACGGACACTGATCAGAGAAATGCATGCCTGAAAGAGTTGAAAAATCTGAATGTGAATAAAATTCGTTTTGCGGAAAATTGGAAAACCAGGGAAGCGGAAAAAGGCGCGTTTAACTGGGGTCCGCTGGATGAAAGGATAGCTTTTTTTATCAAAACGGTATTTCGGCAGTATTAACGGTACAGTCCGATGGACCGGGTTGGGCGGTGCTGGAAACAAATGCAACATCGGCCGTTTTTAGCAATGACACGGATTTTTCCAACTATACGGTAATGCTTGTCAGCCGGTATTCCGGTAAGATCAATAAAATTCAGTTTGGAAACGAGTGGAGCATTAAAGACGGTTATGTCGGCACCAAGGAGCAATACACGCATTTTCAAAACCAGTTTTATACCAATGTAAAATCCATTAATCCCGGGCTGCCGGTAGTGCTGGGCGGCATTAACAGCAGTGCATTGACCATGCTTGCCTACAGCCGGGGTTTGATCCCCACGCTTAGGGATAGTCACGGTACTGTTTACGGTCCGGCCGATAGGGATACGGTTGCCAATGATGCGAAAGTCAAGGAAACGCTGGATCGGCTGAACTATGTAATGAACAATGCGGCCTATGACATCATTGATCTGCATATGTATGACGACTGTGAAAATTGGCCCATCTATTTGGATATGATTAAGTCCATGTTCCCCGGGAAAGAGGTTATTATCTCGGAATTCGGCGGACCGAG
>JAGVPM010000095.1 GCA_020052235.1 Candidatus Goldiibacteriota bacterium | reverse complement strand
GACGCAAATTATTTGAGCATTCGTGACCTGCCAAAAGCAGACTAATTTTCACCTCTCGCATTCAAATGCTCAGAAGTTCGCGTGTCACTTTTTTGGTGTCGCAGAGCGAACCACGATATAAATCTATCTCAGTAATGATTCCAATCCAAAACGACATCATATTGTATATGTGTTTTCCCTATTTGGTCAATCGAGAGGTGAGTTTTATTCCCTTTTTCCGCCAATGCAATCTGGTGTCGAACCGGACATTTAATGGAGCTTCAGATGTCCTTTTTGTCCGGTCATTTCCAGCTCGCTTTCTGATTTGTCTTTTATTATCAATTGTTTTATTGATGTCCGAGTCAATATGCCGGACATGGCTTTTTCTGACAATATTTCTGACGTAAAATACTGATTTATATGTATTGGTTTACTGTTCTCTGTTCGGGATAATTGGCAATCAAAACCAACGTGTGGGAATAAATGGATTAGTCGGCCATGGCGAATAGGGCTCATCCGCTGCCCAAAGACTGATCTCGCATCGTCTTGTGCTGGTGAAGGTTAATTCCACTGCCATTTGCAGTGCATCCGGGCCATCGTCATGCTTCCCTTGCGGAAACTCCTGGAGCTGATCTAGCAATAACCTGTGCTTTTTAGAAAATTTTATCATCCCTTGGCAGGCATACGGCTGCAAGGTTTCAATCCGGATTCTTTTGTTTTTCGTATTCAGGACTTCATGAATGGCAATTACCCTTCTGTTACGCGCCATTTCTTTTAACTGTTGGATTAAAAGAACCTGGCCGGAATTGGTCTCCATGGCGATTTTCTCAAAACCATACCGCTCGTGCAGCGTCAATATGGCCGATAATGTTTCATCTGGCTTCCGTCTTTTGATATCCGCTTCAAGCAGGTAGGCTGCTTTGGTAAGTTTGTGCCAAGCCATGACAATAATCGCGGAATAATCACCTTTGTCAGGATTATTGCCAAGGCAAGGATCGCACGCTGCAAAGATTCGAATATCATTTCCCAAAGCCATAAGCAGTGCTTCGACCGAAGGATATTCTGAGTTCCAATAGGAGAAATTTTCAACATCAAATATTTGCTGGCGTGGGTCAATGGGATTATTTTGCTGCTCGCTTTGAAAGGCGATCGGCTCTTCGGTTTTCTTTATCATGAGTTGGTAATAATCCCAACGTTCAGGCCAAAGCACGACAGCGCCTTCCAACATGGCGTCTTTATTGGCTTCATAAAAGTTAAAGGCAGCGTCTTTGCCACTTTGCCCTTCATATTCCTGCCGGAATCCGTAGATGTTTTTCCACGTATCCCATATATCACCCCGACTTGCTTCCTGGATAACAGAACGGTAAATCTTTTTTATCCACTCCGGATGCAAGGTTGGATGCGTGTACTCGGCCATCAAACTTTCCACATGATGGATATTACCAACAAAAATAATGTTGGTGGTCTCCGAACCCACATTGAGAACGCATTTTGTTAGCCAGTCCTTGTGTTTTTCCCGCGCCTCGGCTGACCTTGTTGAGTCCGCGCTTTCAATGTCATCCATAATGATGAGAGTAGGCCGGATATTGTTGTACTTGGTGCCGCGAATTTGCTGATGCACGCCCAGAGTCATGACTTTAATCCGATTTTTAGTCCGGATTTCACGGGCGTTCCAGCGTGCCGGACGAGGTTTCATGGTTTCAAATACCGCTGGAAAATCCTCGGCGATTTTTTCGTTGTTAAGCAGCTCATGCTTGATGTGTTCCAAAAAATCCCGGGCCGCGCTCTCGGTTTCGGAAATCACGATGATGAATTTTTCTTTGGCATAGCAAATCGCATAAAGCACATACACCAAGGTTATCAACGTGCTTTTCCCAAACCCGCGCGGCGCGGCAATGGCGATCTTTTTATTCCGCACGCGCATCGCATCTTCAAGCAGTGCGTAAATCTCCCGATGGGCTTGCGACTCCCTGTATTGCCGGACATGATGCGGAAGATAAATCATGGCAAAGTTTAGCAGGGATTTTTCTCCCCGGTTTTTCCGCATTTCAGAAAGCGATTTTTCACAATGAACGGCCATGATGACGTTTCCTTTTACGTAACATTTCAGAACAGCTACGGTATTTTCCCGGTTCGGTTTTTCCATACTTGATCGATTTTCATGGCTGCTTTAGCAGCGGCAACCTGGGCTTGATATTGTTTGAGTTCCTTGCGGATTTTCTTGCTGTCAACATCGTCCCCCAGCGTCATGTTTATATCCCTGATTTTGCTTTCCAGGTTTTTAAAGTCATTTTCAGAAGATTGGGATTCGGAATCCGAATGATGAAAAATATCGCCAATGATGGTCTGAGGTTTTAACGGCAAATAGCCAAGCGACTGGAGCTTGCCAATTAAATTTTCCCGGACTTTCCAAGCCAAGTATTCCGCCTGGCTTTTCTCGGCCAAGCTGCCTTCGCCTCTGGCCATTTGCACCAGGCGGGCATGGTGCTGCTGGGCTTGAATCACCAACTCGCCAATCAGCTCCTTGGCCTGTTCAGCGCTGGGTGTGATGCTGTTTTTTTGCCGGATTTCCTTGCTATCCCGATGGATGGTTTTATCGCTGCATTTGAGAATCTGCGCAATCTGGGCTTGAGAGTAGCCTTCACCGATCAATACTTCCACGCACCCTTGCCGGGTTTCTTTATCCAGGCTTTTAGGTTCAACGGTCCGGTCTTTTATCCGCTGAATTATATTCAGGATCGTAACTTCTTCTTTCGTTTCTAAAACATCTGATTCCATAGCAGCTCATCCTTTTTCGCCATAGCGTTCTTTAATAGCATCCGTAACCTTGTCCAGGCCCACGTACGCCATATAGCGGCGCACGACAGCATCCACGTACCTCGGTTCAATCTCCATGGCAAAACATTGCCGCTCCAGGCTTTGGGCCGCTATCAGGGTTGAACCTGATCCTAAAAATAAATCGAGTACCGCGTCATTTCTTTGGGTGCTGTTCCGCATGGCGCGCTGAGCCAAGGCAATAGGTTTTTGGGTCGGATGGACGTAGCTGGCGGTGGGATCACGCTTGATTTGCCAGAGGGTGGATTCGTTATTGGGGCCATACCAAGTATGCGCGCCGTTTTTCTCCAACCAGCCGTACAGGGCAAATTCCGTGGCTTGGTTATAATCACCGAACCCAATGGCAAAATTCGGCTTAGCCCAGGTAATGACTGCGGAGACATGCACTCCGAGTTCTTTAAGCATCAAATGCATGGGCCCAAACTGGCGGTGCCCGTTCCAAATATACACAGCCGCTCCTGGAGCCAACTGACCGATGCCGTTGAACAACACTTTTTTCAGCCACTCTTCGTATTCAGGCTGGGTGAGATTGTCAGAATAAATTTGTTCCCATTGGCGGGAGTTTTTAGGCCGGGAATCAGAAGTGGGCCGGTTGCCGCCATAATAATTCACGTTGTACGGCGGATCGGTGTTAATCAAATTCACCTTTTGACCCATCAGCAGTCTTTGTACATCCTCCAGTGAGGATGAATCCCCGCAAAGAATTCTGTGCGGTCCCAATTCGATTAAATCACCGCGCTGGGTGACGGGAGTTTCAATGGCCGCGACTGCAGCTTCGAAATCAAAATTGTCTTCTTCAGCTTGTTTTTGGGCATCCAGGATTTTACTGATATCAGGAAGGTCAAAACCAGAAATGCTTACATCAAAATCAGGTATCCTGCAGAGTTCTTCGAGCAGCGCTGCCAGTTTATTCTGGTCCCAATCCCCCTGGATTTTATTTAAAGCCAGATTCAGGGCTTTTTCTTTTTCCAGTGAAAGATCAACCACGCTCACTTCAGCTTCGCTTGCTCCTTGCGCCAATAGAATCTTGAATCGCTGATGGCCGCCGACTAAATTTCCAGTTTGGGTATTCCAGACCAAGGGTTCCACGCAACCAAAAGTATCCAAGCTTTTTTTGAGCTTTTCATATTCCAGGTCTCCAGGCTTCAAATCCAGGCGAGGATTATATGGAGCGGGGTTGATCTGCGAAATGTGAATTCTGCATATTTCCATGGCAAGTCCTATTCAACTCATTGTGTTTTTGCCTTTCACCAACACTATATCTAGTGTATGTCTGATTGTCAATGCAAAAAGTATTGAAACTGATTAAATTCGTTCATTTATTAATTACAAAGTGCAATTTATAACTACTTTCTTTTCATTTTCGTATCGTTTTTGTATCATTTTCTTTTCATTTTTATTACCACAATACCAGCCGCGCATCCAGATTACCGGATATCATGGAATTATCTACATTTCCAACGACTCCATTGGTTTGATATGCCACATAGGCGTTCAGTTTGATCCATTTCCCGGGAGTAAATACACCTCAATTCCAGCGGGGCCCTATTGCCCGTGGCGCTTTGGCTGGAAGTATCCGATGAAACTCAAAAAAATATCACTCCATCCTGAAAATACACCCTGTTGCCGTTTATGTCACGGTAAATGGAATCATGAACCTAACACCAAGCGCTTCATTAATTTTTGCATTATCTCCAGCTCCTTTCCAGAATTAAAAGATACTCGTTTGAGTGCTTATGGGGCATAAAAAAAATGATACCGTGTTGTCATGATAAAAGTGAAACGAGTTCGAGCCAAAGCCAAAGTTCAGGCCAAAGTTGCCGCTAATATACGCAAAATCCTGGCCCAGAAAGGCATGTCTGCGGAACGGCTCGCCCATGAAACCAGCATGAGCAAATGCTACCTCTACGATTTTCTCAACGGCCATAAGGATGCCCTGCTGATAACCCTTGAAAAAATTGCCGATGGGTTGGATGTCCGGGTTGAGGATTTTTTCAAGGACTAAGTTCATTTCCGGCTCTCTTTTTCATTTAATTTAACCGTCCATTTGTGCTTATAGCCATCCGTGAAAATAATTTTCTCAAACCCATACACTTTGGCTTGGTTGTCTATCCCGCCGTTATTCCTCAACTGGTAAACCATGACATCCGACATTAGGACATATTTGATCGCCAAGATTTTCTTGCCATCCCCAGCGGCTTCGATTTTCATGCCCACAGACTTTTCCATCATCTGCCCTTCCATGAATTTCGCATACATCTCACGGGCAAATAAATCAATGTGTCCAGAAAGCTTCTGGGCTTGTGAATAGAGGTTTTTCTCTGTTGGCGAATCGCTTTTCTCATAACTGCTCTGGACCAAAACCAGACGGGCAATATCTTCGGTGATGATTTTAACCCCTGCTTCGGTTGGATAAAATTTCTTCTGTTTCTCCCGGTATTCCTTGATCCGCGCTTCCACTTCGGCCAGGTATTTTTTATCTTGCGGCAATTGCAGGTGTTTCTTTAATTCAGGGTCATTGGGGTCCAAGTACAGGTCGGCCTTTTTAATCCAGCCGTTGGACTTCAGTTTCAAATATCCGTTTTTCTCTTGGTGAGAATACAGTTCAATGGAATCAAACTGGTTCAGTGGCTTGATTGACTTCCCTGCCGGAATCTCGCAAACATCAGACATCGTAGCCTTAACGTAATATGTCTGGACCAAGTTGGCCTCCTTTGTCTTGGAATGGATAAAATTTATTCCATACCCAATGCCAATACAAATCAACACCGCGAGAAATAATTTGGGCAGGATCTCGCCACCTGTCTTCTTGCTCGGCTTGGCATCTGCTGGTGGCAGATCCTTGTGGCAATGCTTGCAGAAAACCGCTTCCGCTTGGACCTCCTCAGCACAAAATGGACATTTTCTCATTCGCACACCTCCTCGGGGTTTTAAGATACTCCGTTGAGTACCTTTGGGGCATAAAAAAAAGCCGCCCTAGCCGTTAGCCACTTGCTTGCCTTTGCAGATTTCCATTATCTTTCCGTACTCTGCCGCTGTTATATCAAGATAGTCCAGCATAGGCTTTTCCCAGAATTGCTGGTAGGGATAGAAGAACCCGATGTGCGACTGCAAGGCGCAAACATCGGCCAGGTTTAAAATGGCCGCAGTCTGTTTTAAATGCTCCGGCGCGGTCATGAAATCATGGTGGTATTGCAATGGCTCGCCGACGGCGGCCGAGAGCTTCCAGGTTTCACAAAATATCGTGGAAATTTGCGCATGGGCATAGCCGAAATGCCTGCGTTCCGCTTCCAAATACGATAGCGCGGCCGGGTCAGGAGAAAGCGAGGTAAAAAGCTCCATGAATTGCTGATGGAACAGTTGCTCCTCTATGATCAGTCCAATGTCATGGAGGATCGCGGAGGTGGTCAAAATTTCTTCGTGGTCATCCAAGCCCAGATGGCCGGAAATGCTTTTGACGCAGCATCTCACGGCCATGGAGTGCGCCAAAATCGTTTCGCCGGTAAATCCGTCAACGCCGGTGGTTTGCTTCAAAATATCCTGCACGCAGACTTGAATAGCAAGGTTTTTAACAGCATCAAAACCAAGCCGGACAATGGCCAAGCGCAGGGTTTGGATTCTTTCCACTGGGCTGAAATACGCCGAATTGACCAGATGCAGCATTTTGGCGGTCAGCACGGGGTCTTGGGAGATGAGGTCGGCAATGT
>JAGVPM010000098.1 GCA_020052235.1 Candidatus Goldiibacteriota bacterium | reverse complement strand
CTACCGCCATAACCAGATCCGACAACTACCAGCTTTCCATCCGGTTGCAAGCAAAGAGCTGAAACAATATCAGAGCCAATGCTAACGCCAGTGGTTACTTTTCCATTTGACCCAAAACCAGTATCCAGGTTGCCGTTGTTGCTGAACCGCGCCAAACTGAAATCATCAGAACCGCCACCCATATCACTTATTCCTGCTACTACAATTTTCCCATCCGGCTGCATGGCCAAGTAGTAAGCATGGTTGGTAACTGAAGTGATTACTTTTCCGTTGCTGCCGAACTTGGCAAAAAGCAAACCTGGCCATAGAACGAAGATTGCCGAAATGATGGCAGTGATAAGCATGGCTTGGCGTTTCACATTTCCTCCAGATCAAACAGCTTTCCCCGCTAAATCGTGTCTACTATAACAAGAAACCAACGTTTCGTGAATTTTATATTGGCACCGAAAAAATCTATTTGATTATAACAAAAACAGTAAACTTTATATATAAAAACAATACAGATTTCTCGGCTTTGCCTCGAAATGACAAACAAAGAAAAAAATCTCAAAGATTCAGTTATGACACAGTCTCTTCGCCGGTATGACATCAAAATGACGGTATAATAAAAAGGCCCCGGATCTCTCCGGGGCCTTTTTATCGTAGGGAACGGTTTTAAACCATTCCTATTTCTTCGTAAAATCCATCTGCGACATTCTCACATATGATTTATATCGCCACTTCGCATTCTCCTCAGCAGCCGCAAACAATTCATCGGCAACTGCCGGGAACGAGGTCTTCAACGACGTGTACCGCACTTCGCTCTGGAGGAACGGTTGGAAATTCGGCCAATTCGGTTCTTTGGAGTCGAGCTGGAACGGATTTTGACCTTCTTTTTCCAGCAGCGGGTTGAAGCGGTACAGATGCCAGTAGCCGCATTCAACGGCATTTTTACCCTGTTGCTGAGACTGTCCCATGTTGCGGAAACCGTGGTTTATGCACGGCGCGTACGCGATGATCAAAGACGGACCAGGAAATGCTTCGGCTTCGCGGATGGCTTTGAGGTACTGGTTCTGGTTGGCGCCCATGTCCACTTGCGCCACGTACACATAACCATAGCTCATGGCAATCATGCCCAAATCTTTTTTACGGATGCGCTTGCCCGAGGCCGCGAACTTGGCCACGGCCGCCACCGGGGTGGATTTGGAGGCCTGGCCGCCGGTATTGGAATAGACTTCGGTATCCAAGACCAGAATGTTCACATCTTCGCCCGTGGCGATCACGTGATCCAGTCCGCCGAAACCAATATCATATGCCCAGCCGTCACCGCCGAAAATCCAGATGGATTTCTTGACAAGATACTGGGCCAGTTTCTGAATTCCGCTGATCGCCTCGCCGCTTTCATTTTTAAGCGCAGCCAGCACTTTTTCCGAGGCTGTTTTGGATTTTTCCGTATCGTCTTTACCCGCGATCCATTCCGCAAACGCGGCCTGGGTTTCGGGCTTGACCGACGCCATGGCTTGATTCATCAAGTTTTCGATGCGCACGCGCATCTGACGAACACCGGTCGCCATGCCGTAGCCATATTCCGCATTATCTTCAAATAAGGAATTGGCCCAGGCCGGGCCTTTGCCTTGGCTGTTTTTGGTGTAAGGTGTTGACGGCGACGAACCGCCGTAGATCGACGAACAACCCGTGGCATTGGCAACCATCATGCGTTCGCCAAAGAGCTGGGTGATGAGCTTGATGTATGGTGTTTCACCGCAACCCGCGCAAGCGCCGGAGAACTCAAACAAAGGCTGGGCAAATTGGGAATTTTTGAGGGTCGCATCTTTAGGTGCCAGTGTGTCCTTATAGGTTACGTGCTTGGCCATATAGTTCCAGCGCGCAACTTCTTCATGCTGCGAGTCAATCGGCTTCATGACCAAGGCTTTGGTTTTGGCCGGGCAGACATCGGCGCAATTGCCGCAACCCGTACAATCGAACGTGCTCACTTGGATCTTGAACTGCAAACCCTTAAACGCCGGGCCAATGGCAGCCAAGGTCTTGGTGTTGGCCGGCAGGCCTTTCATTTCAGCTTCATTGAGCAGGAAAGGACGAATCGCCGCGTGCGGGCAAACATAGGCGCACTGATTGCACTGGATGCAGCTTTCCGGCATCCATTCCGGCACATTGATGGCAATGGCGCGTTTTTCGTATGCCGACGTTCCGGCAGGCAAGGTCCCATCTTCCCGGCCCTTGAAAGCGCTGACCGGAAGATCGTCGCCTTTGAGCAGGTTGATGGGATTGACAAACCGGCTGATGAATTCAGGAACATCTTCGTCAACCACGGGTTTGGCCGGGGTGATGTTTTTCCAATCAGCCGGAATTTCAATTTTCGTGACTTCGGTGCCGCGGTCAATGGCGGCATTGTTCATTTGGACTACTTTCTCGCCTTTTTTACCGTACGACTTCTCCACCATCTTCTTCATTTCTTTTTCCGCCAGTTTATAATCAATGACATTGGCAATAAAAAAGAACGCGGCCTGCATGATGGTGTTGGTACGGTTGCCCAAGCCAATTTCGTCGGCAATCTTGGTGGCGTTGATGATATAGAACTTGATGTCATTGTCGGCCATATATCTTTTCATGTGCTCGGGCAAATGAGTCTTGGTTTCCTCAGCTGTCCAAATGGTGTTCAGCAGGAACGTGCCGCCTTTAACCAGCCCTTTGAGCATGTCATATTTATCAAGATACGCTTGCGCATGGCAGGCTACAAAGTCCGGCATGGTCACATAATAGGAGGAACGGATCGGCTTGTCACCAAAACGCAAATGGGAGATGGTCACACCGCCGGATTTTTTGGAATCGTACGCAAAATAAGCTTGGCAGTATTTGTCCGTGGTTTCGCCGATGATTTTAATGGAGTTTTTGTTCGCGCCAACGGTGCCGTCGGAGCCAAGTCCAAAGAATTTTCCTTGGAACGTGCCTGCTGGCACGGCGTTTACTTCCGGAAGAATCGGCAGCGAGGTAAACGTAACATCATCGACAATCCCCACGGTGAAGCCGTTCTTCGGCTCCTTGGCCTTGAGGTTGTCGAACACGGAGAACATCTGGGCCGGGGTCGTGTCTTTTGAGCTTAAGCCGTAACGACCGCCCACAATAATGGGTTCATTGGGCTTGCCGTAGAACAGGTCCTTGACATCCAGATACAAGGGCTCGCCGTTGGCCCCGGGTTCTTTGGTGCGGTCGAGTACGGTGATGCGTTTGACGCTGGCAGGAATGGCTTTGAAGAAATATTTGGCTGAAAAAGGCCGGTACAAATGCACTGAGACCAGCCCCACCTTTTCGCCTTTTTTAACCAACACATCGACTACTTCTTTGAGGGTATCGGTAACCGAACCCATGGCAATGACAATATTTTCCGCCTGCGGATCGCCGTAATAATCAAAAGGCTGATACGTGCGCCCAGTGATTTTCGTCATTTCTTCCATATAATGAGCGACGATATCCGGAACAGCCTCGTAGAACGGATTGGAAGCTTCGCGCGCCTGAAAGTAAATGTCCGGGTTCTGGGCGGTGCCGCGTGTGACCGGATGTTCGGGGTTGAGGGCGTTATCGCGAAAAGCCTGCAAGGCATTTTTATCAAGGAGCTTATCCAGGTCCGCCGAATCCACGGATTCGATTTTCTGAATTTCATGCGAGGTGCGGAACCCGTCGAAGAAGTGCAAAAACGGTATGCGGGACTTGATGGCCGCCAAATGCGCCACGGCCGCCAGATCCATGATTTCCTGCACCGAACCGGTGGCCAGCATGGCAAATCCGGTCTGACGCGTGCTCATGACATCGCTGTGGTCGCCGAAAATCGAAAGCGCCTGGGCAGCCAGTGAACGGGCGGAAACATGAAACACGGCGGGCAAAAGTTCGCCGGAAATTTTATACATATTGGGAATCATGAGCAGCAAGCCCTGCGAGGCGGTATAAGTCGTGGTGAGCGCGCCCGACTGCAGCGAACCATGCACGGCGCCGGCAGCGCCCGCCTCGCTCTGCATCTCGGTCACGCGCACGACATCGCCGAATAAATTTTTCCGGCCTTGTGCAGCCCATTCGTCTACGTATTCTGCCATGGTGGAAGACGGAGTAATTGGGTAAATCGCGGCAACTTCGCTGAACATATACGCAATGTGCGCAGCAGCGTAGTTACCATCACACGTAATAAATTTTTTAGCCATTAAAGTGCTCCCTCCGAGCGTAAAAAAATGCAGGGCTCCAGGCCCTTTAAGTTCCAAAATGAAAAGACAAAATTGGAGTCAGCATTATACTCAGGTTTATGAAAAAAAGCAAGGAAAAGCCATGCTGTTTTTGGCAAAGCTGATAATTATTTTATTTTATTGAAAGGTCAGGTGATACGGTTTTTAAATCATCGGGTCCGAAGCCCAACATTTTACTCCGTGCCTAATTACAGCACACCTACCCACTAAAACGCCCGGCATGAATTCAGGGGGACACATTGTGGAGGGCCTGACCCGATGATTTAAAAACCGCATCACCTGACCGCCCTAAATTAATACTATCTGCTTTGACAAGCCTATTTTTAATATTTTTACGGAAATTATTTCACCAAGAAGCGTTCGGTGGTTATTTTGAGTTGATCCGGGGATTGATCGAGCTGATGGCAGGCCACGCTGATTTGTTCTAAAGCAATAACTTGCTTTTGCGCCTCGCGCGCCACTTTATCGGAGCTGCCGGCATTTTCCGCGGCCATGGCCGACATGTCCAAAATATCATGAGCAACATCTTCCTGCACTTGGTTGAGCGAAGAGGTTTCCTGGACGCTGGCCGCCACCTTGTGGATCTGGGCATCAATGGCGTCCGTGACCCGGCGCAAAATCCCGTCGAGTTCGGCAGCCAAATTCTGACCGCTGCGCACGCCGTGCTCGTGTCCCTGCATGCCGTTGAGCAGCTGGGCGATCTTGCGCTGGTTCTCGGTCACAATATTCGAAATTTGCTTGGCGGCATTGGAGGACTGGTCGGCCAGGCGCCGGATTTCGTCGGCAACCACGGCAAACCCGCGTCCTTGTTCCCCGGCGCGCGCGGCTTCAATGGCCGCATTCAAGGAAAGCAAATTGGTTTGCGAGGTTATTTGCGAAATCACCTCAACGATCTTCCCAATCTGCTGGGATTCCCGATCCAAGCCCCGCACTTCACTCACCGTGGTCTGAACCGCGCTGAGAATGCTTTCTATTTCCTTGGTCACTTGCGTTACCGCCGTGCTTCCCTGGCGGGCAATGGTGGCCGATTCCCCGGCCAAAACCGTGGTGACCTGACTGATGCTGCCGAGCATGTTCTCTAGCTTGGATGCCAGTTCCCCAACACCGTGCTGAACGCGGCCGGACAACGCCGCTTGTTTTTCGGCGCTTTGCGAAACCTGCTGGATATCATCCGTCACTTGTTGACCGGAATCATTCAGGACAAGCACGGCTTGCGAAATGTGCTGCACGGAACTGCGGATTTGCCGGGCGGCCGACAACACGTCCGCCAGTAATTGCCGGAGTGCCTGATACAGTTCGGAAAGATCTTGCGCGCTTTCGCTGATTTCCCCAATTGCATCGGGCATGGACCATTCCTTGGAAAAATCCCCGGTTTTGGCGCGTTTGGTTATAACCCGAAGTTCCCGCAGGGGATCCAACAGTATTTTTTTTCCCAGCCAATAATTAATTTGTCCCACGCTCAATCCGGCGGCTAGGCAGGGGGCGAAAAAAATCAGCAGCCGTGTTCCGGTTAATCCCAAAAAGGGCCCCATGACCAAAGGAAACGCCACGCCCATGCCCAGCCCAACTCCCAGCATGCTGGCATGAAACCTATGTTTTTCGAACCAACTTCCTTGATGCATGAATATTTATTCCAATTCGCGCCGGCCGCCCAAGGCCCGGCTGATGGTAATGTCATCCGCGTATTCCAAATCACCGCCCGCCGGCAGCCCGCTGGCCAGCCGGGTCACCCGTATACCCAGCGGTTTGATCAATTTATTCAGATAAAGCGCCGTGGCTTCCCCTTCCACATCCTGATTGGTGGCCACGATCACTTCCTGCACGTGCCCGGCTTGCAGGCGTTTGAGCAGCTCGGCAATTTTCAAATCATCGGGCCCAATGCCGTCCAAGGGCGAGAGCGTACCCATGAGCACATGGTAAAGGCCGCGGTACTCGCGCGTGCGTTCCATGGAAAAAACATCCTTGGGGTCTTCCACCACGCACAACAAACGGGCATCACGCCGGGGGTCGGAACAAATATGACAACGTTCGCCCTCGGCTAAAAAAAAGCAGTCCGCGCACGGCCGGATTTTGGCCTTGGCTTCCAGCATGGCATTGGCCAACTGCTGAACCACGGCCGCGTCCTGACGAAGCAAAAAAAAAGCCAGGCGTTGGGCGGCTTTCGGCCCAATGCCGGGCATTCGCCCCAACTCGTCAATCAACCGGCCCAGAATGCCTGAAAAATAATCCATCAGCTGATGCTTTCAGGGAAACCACAGGTTTCCCTGACGCGGACTCTCGTCCGCTGTTCCTTCCTATCTTAGTTGGGGTGCTTTGCCCCCAAGCCCCCGCCTCTGTGAGACTGTGGCACAACGTCAAAAACGGGATTGCCGCGCTCCCTTCGGTCGCTCGCAATGACCGAAAACCCTTTAAACGCGTCATTGC
Organism: Candidatus Goldiibacteriota bacterium; assembly: GCA_020052235.1. Classification (GTDB taxonomy): domain Bacteria; phylum Oederibacteriota; class JAAXVQ01; order JAAXVQ01; family JAAXVQ01; genus JAAXVQ01. The sequence goes on along the minus strand of JAGVPM010000098.1, from coordinate 8,942 downwards.
GAGGAGCGATAGCGACGAAGCAATCTTGTATTTCACCGTTACGACACAGTCTCTGTTCCAGGATGAGGCAAGTTTAGGCAAAGGGGTTCAATCCGCCCATGCCTCCGGTAATTTTCCCCAATTGGGATGCAGCCAATTTCTGCGCTTTTTCCAAGGCCTTGGCAAAGGCTTCTTCCATCATTTTTTCCAGCTGCTCAACATTGGGTTTTTCCAAAGTCTTGGGGTCCAGGGTGATTTTCTTCACTTCCATGGTCCCGGTCAGCTCAACTTTCAAAGCCCCGCGCCCGCCTTCCCCGACCACGGACTGGGCTGCCAGAGCCGCGCGCATTTTTTTCATTTCACCCTGCATGTCCTTCATCTGCTTTGCCATTTTAAACAAATCCATGAAAGCTCTCCTCAATGTTCAAATATCGGGCGCGATAAATCGCGCCCCTACGGATTATTTTTTCACGCCGTTGGTTTTGCTTACCACATCCACGATTTTCCCGCCAAACAACTCCAGGGCTTTTTGCACCAGGGGTTCCTTGCGGGCAATTTCCTCGAATTCTTTTTCACGATCCCCGGCTGTGGCCGCTTGTTCCGCGGCTTTCACATTCGCTCCGGAAACCTTAAGGCGCATGCGGGTTGAACGGCCCAAGACAGTCTCCAAATTGGCTTCCACCACTTTGCGCGATTCTTCTTTTTCCAAGCCCGTCAAATGATACGGGGACAAACAGGTCAGCTCCACCCAGCCGGGTTCGGCAGCTGAAATGGCCACGTCTTTCAGCAAGGCCTGCACGCGCCGGTTTTGCTGGCCCACCACCTGCACCAAGTTCGGCCAGGCGGCCCGCACTTGATCCAAATGGGTGGCCGGTGCCGCATCCTCCAGGGAATCCGCGGCCATGGCCGGTTCGCCCTCTCCCGGATCCTGAGGTATTGGACGATTTTCGTCCAGGGTCAACAGCAGCGGCGGCGCGGTTTCCACCTCAGGGATCAAACTCAGCGGCAGCCCCTCAAGTTCCGGCAATGAGGATTCGTTGGGCGCCGGTGTTCCGGGAACCAGTTCAGGATGAGCCGATGTAACTTCCTCAACCGTATCGCCCGAAACAACCGCAGGGCACGCGGTCTGAACCGGAGCCGAGGGCCAGGGTTTATCCGGCAGGGCCGACACGCGCTGCTCCACATCCTTCAGCTGGCGCCACAATACTTCCAAGGAAACCAGCCGTTGCTCTCCGCACAAACGCACCAGCAGCAATTCCAGCAGCAGCCGGGGATGCTGGGTGCGGCGTAATTCTTCATCCGTGCCTGCCACCATTTTGGCCAACGCGGTCAATTCCTCCAAGGTAAACAATTGCGCCTGACGCTTCACTTCCGCAATTTCCGTGGCCGCCAAATTCAAGGCCTCGTCGCATTTCTCCCCCAAGACACGGGCCACCACCAGGTGGCGCCAATAATCCACCCAATCTTTCATAAACTGGCGCAGATCCGCGCCTGAGTTAACCAATTGTTCCACCAACCCCAAAGCTTTGGCCGCTGCGTGGGAGGCCATGGCATCCACCAACGCGACAAACATTTGGGCATCCACCAAACCCAGCACGGTAACCGCATCGGCGGCCGTGATTTTATTTCCGGAAAAGCTGATGATCTGGTCCAGCAAGCTTTGCGCATCGCGCAGGCTTCCGTCCGCCCCGCGCGCCACGGCATGCAAGGCTTCCTCGTCCACTTGGATGCTTTCCGCCCGCGCCATGGCCGACAAGCGTTCCACGATTTCCTTCATGGGAATGCGTCGGAAATCGAAACGCTGGCAGCGGCTGATGATGGTGGCCGGAATTTTATGCGACTCGGTGGTGGCCAAAATAAACATAGTGTGGGCCGGCGGTTCTTCCAAGGTCTTGAGCAGGGCATTGAACGCGGCATTGCTCATCATGTGCACTTCGTCGATAATCAGCACCTTGTACCTACAGGAAACCGGCGAGTATTTGACTTTCTCGCGCAGCTCGCGCGCATCGTCCACCAAACCGTTGGAGGCTCCGTCGATTTCAATGACATCGGTCGCGGCGCCCGAGGTGATCTCCTCGCAGCGCACGCAATGATTACAGGGTTCGCCGTCCACTGGTGAAAGGCAATTGACCACCTTGGCCAGCAACCGGGCCGTGGTGGTTTTCCCCACCCCGCGCGGACCCGTAAACAAGTATGCGTGCGAAATACGATTGGCCGTGACGGCATTTTTTAAGGTGCGGACAATGTGTTCCTGCCCCACAACCGTGTCGAAATTTTGCGGCCGCCATTTGCGGGCCATAACAATATAGGACATGCAATCCTCTTCCAACGTCAATTTTTCCAACCGAAGGGGGTATTTTACACGCCGGTTCCGGGACCGTCAAGCGAAAGGCTGGAGATTATTTTTTCGCGCCCCAGCCAAAATTCCAATTGGACTTTTTCCGGGTTTGAAATTATAGTAGCAGGATGTATTCCTATTAAACCACAGAAAGTGAGATATTATGTTCCGCAAAGAAATCAAAGTATTGGATTGTACAATTCGCGACGGCGGGTTGATTAATAATTATCAATTCACGGAAAAATTCGTCAAAGCGGTTTATGCCGCCATTTGCGACTCAGGCGTGGACATTATTGAATTGGGTAAAAAGCTGATGGCCAGCGAACAGTATCCCACTTCAAAATTCGGGCCCTGGAACTATTGCGACGAAGAACTGTTAAAAAGAATTGTCGGAAGCTATCAAGGCAAATACAAACCCCAGCTGGCCGTTATGTACGACATTGGCCGGATCGACCTCGACGGGCTGCTCCCCAAAAAAGACTCGGTCGTGGATATGATCCGCACCGCCTGTTATGTTCCCCAAGTGGACAAAGGCCTGGATGTGGTCAAGCGCTGCAAGGACAAAGGCTACCTCACCACGCTCAACATCATGGCTGTTTCGGCTGCCATTGAAACCGATGTTATTGAAGCCCTGGAGGCCGTGGCCAAAGTCCCGGAAATGGATTACCTGTACCTGGTGGACAGCTACGGCTCTTATTATTCCGAGCAGATCACCCATATGTTGAAACTTTACAGCCAATATATTCCCGTGGAAAAACTTGGCTTCCACGGCCACAACAACCAGCAACTCGGGTTTTCCAACACCCAGCAATGCATCATCGAAGGCGTCAATTTGCTGGATGCCACCATCAACGGCATTGGCCGGGGCGCCGGTAATTGCTGCCTGGAGCTGCTCTTGGGTTTCCTGAAAAATCCCAAGTTCGACGTCCGTCCGATTTATAAGGTCATTCAAGAGGAATTTGTGCCCTTGCGCAAGGAGATTGAATGGGGCTACAACGACATTTATGGAATTTCCGGAGTTTTAAATCAGCATCCCCGCGAGGCCATGGAGTTTAGGTCTCACAAGCAAAAACAGGATCATTGCCTGGACTTCTACGATTATGTCACGCGGCAGGATGTAAACGTGGAATAGCTCCCAACCGCATATCGGATATCATACGCAGGGAACAGGCATGCCTGTTCCCTACAAAATCCATCCTTGCTACAAGCAGAAATAAAAAAAGCTTGACTTTAAAAATGGATCGTCATACTGTTAATATGTTTCTAAACTGTTCTGTTTTTAAACTATCATTGAGAGGTTGCCATGTCCGAACTATTCGTAAGGCACGCCGATATCTGCAAAACCTTCGCCAATCCCAAACGCCTGGAAATTATCGATTCCCTCCGGGAAGGCGCCGAATTTTCAGCTGCCCAGCTCCTGGACCAGATTAAAATCAGCAAGGCGAATCTTTCCCAGCACATGGCCGTGCTCGTGCAAAAGGGCGTGGTGAAATCACGGCGCGCAGGGATCAACATCTATTACCAGCTGGCGGATGCCCGCATCACCCAGGCTTGCGACATTATGCGTGAGGTTCTTATCAGTAGGCTGGAAACCGAAGCCAAAACCTTGAAACAGTTCAAGAAATGAGGCGCCCCATGATTTACCTTGATTATAATGCCACCACGCCGATTGATAAAGCGGTTGCGGATGCCATGCTGCCTTTTATTCATGGAAATTACGGCAACCCTTCCAGCAGCCATGCCTATGGCATGGCCGCGAAAAAAGCTGTGGAGGCGGCGCGCGGACAAGTGGCAAGCCTGCTGGGCGCAAACCCTTCGGAAATCGTGTTCACAAGCGGCGGGAGCGAGTCGAACAACATGGTCATCAAGGGCGTCGCGCATACGTTCAGGAGCAAAGGCAATCACATTATTACCTCGCAAATCGAACACCCGGCAGTGCTGAACCCCTGCCGGTTTCTGGAAAAAAACGGATACACGGTGACCTATCTCCCGGTGGATAGCTATGGCGTTGTCTCGCCCGCAGAAGTTGAGCGGGCCATAACGCCCAAAACTATTCTGGTTACAATCATGCATGCAAATAACGAGACCGGAACCATTCAGCCTATTCCCGCGATTTCCGCCGTCTGCCGACAGCATGGCGTGATTTTTCATACCGATGCCGCGCAGTCCGTGGGAAAAATCCCCACTCGCGTCAACGAACTGGGCGTGGACTTTTTATCCATTGCGGGCCACAAACTTTACGCGCCCAAAGGCATTGGCGCGCTTTACATTCGCGACGGTATTTCCATCGAGCCTCTCATTCATGGTGCCGGGCATGAAAACAACCGCAGAGCCGGTACGGAAAACGTTATTTTTGACGTGGCACTGGGTCGCGCTTGCCAAATCTCGGGAAGTTTGCTGGCTGATCAAGCTATAGACAAACTTACTCAGCGATTTTATCGGGAGTTGCTGGCTCTTTTCGGCAATAAAATCCGGCTTAACGGCCATCCCGAAAACCGCCTGCCGAACACTTTGTTTATCAGTTTCTTGGACCAAACGGCCGCCGCCGTGCATAAAACTCTGGAGGGAATCGCCGTATCAGCAGGTTCGGCCTGCCATACCGGCGCAACCACCATTTCCCCGGTGCTGAAAGCCATGGGTGTAAACCCGGATGAGACCTCAACCTCCGTCCGTTTTAGCCTCGGCCGATTTACCACGGAAAACGAAATCGATGTTGTTCTCGACCATTTGTCGGATTTGGCCGGCGAAAATAACTAACCAGTGGAGGATATCATGAAATTCGGAATTATTTTGGAGACCAAGGAACTGGAAAAAGCCTGGAACGCCTTCAGATTTGCCGCAACCTCGAAGAAAAACGGGCATGACGTGAAAGTTTTTCTTATGGGCGAGGCGGTTGAATGCGAGAATTTGACGCATGAAAAATACGATGTCGCCGGGCAGCTCAAAACATTTATCGCGGCAGGCGGCACGATCCTGGCATGCGGCACATGCTTGAAATCCCGCCAGTTGGACAGCACCGGGGCTTGTCCGCTCTCGACCATGGTGGATTGCGTTAAAATGGTCGAATGGGCGGATAAGGTCGTTACATTCTAACCGGAGCAACTAAATGCGCAGAAACTTCCCTCCCATCTTGAGATGTAAAGAGCACAACCAAGCTTCAATATTCACGCCGGAAAACCTGCTGCGGGAAGCAAAACGCCAAAAAAGCATTGCCAACGGTGATGTTCCGGCTATTTGCATCTTGGATCCCGATGGCGACATTGTCCGGAATTTACTTTTGGCCAAAAACGCCCGGCTTAATTCCAATTGGGCTTGTTACCACACGCAATTATACAATTTTGAATTTGACGGGATTGAGTTCGGCATTGTCGGCTGCGCGGTCGGCGCGCCTTTCGCGGTATTGGTGGCTGAAGAGCTGTTCGCCTCAGGTTGTCAATTACTGATCAGCATCACCTCCGCCGGCAGAATTCTCCCCACACAACCGCCGCCTTTTTTTGTGCTGATTGAACGCGCTTTGCGGGACGAGGGGACCAGTTACCACTACTTGCCTCCTTCCAGCTACGCCTCCATTTCCAATGATCTTCTGGCCATACTCGAAACGGCTTTCACCGCGACGGCGATTCCAGTTTTGCGTGGCGCCACTTGGACAACGGACGCCCCTTTCCGGGAAACAGATACCGCCATAGGGCAAGCAATTTCCAAAGGAATTTTGGCCGTGGAAATGGAAGCCGCGGCTCTCTATGCGTTTTCCCAGGCGCGCCATAAGGCCGTGATTTGTTTCGCGCATGTCACCAATCAAATGGGAAAAATCGACGGGGATTTTGAGAAAGGCGAAGCCGATGGCTCCGTGGATTCAGTAAAATTGATTGCAGCGGCCGCCAAAGCGTGGCTTTCCAAATAAACGGGATCATTTGATGCAGGGGCGTATTGCAATACGCCCCTGCATTAAAATTCATATTTAACCCCGCCAAAAAATATGCGCGGCAACTGGTAAATCGGACGGCTGGATGAGTAATCGAAAGTGTATTGATAGGAATCCACGTTCTTCACGTCAAACAAGTTTGAAACTTGCACATACGAAGACCATCCCGGCAGATTAAAAAACGGCAGCGTGAGTTTAATGTCCGTGGTCGTATAGTTGGGCATGCGCTCGCCGTTGTAAGCGCCGTATTGGGCCGTGTATTCGTCAATGGCCGGCTGATAATTCCCGCCCACCACGGGAGTATACGGTTTTCCGGTGGTGTATTTTTGGGTCAGCGCCAGCTTCCATTCAGGAGTGAAATTGTAATTTAAAATAATGTTCACCGCATGCGTGCGGTCGGCGTCCGACCGGTACCATTCGTCCACGGGTTCGGCTGCATCCGGTTTGTTGTACGCGCGCGGATCATTCCGTTGGGTAATTTTGCGCTGCGACACTACGTAGCTGTAGGTAATCCAGCCGTCCCATTTCCCGCCCAATTTCTTTTGAAAAATAAAATCATAACCATACGCCCGGCCGACGGCATGGTTGGCATAATTCAATTCCGGGTCCGGGTCGGAGATAATCAGGTTGCGGTAATCTTTATAGAATCCTTCCAATTGGAAAAAATAATCTTCATCCAAATCCCACTTAGTCCCAACAATGTAGTGTATGGCTTCTTCGGCCTTTAAATCAGGATTGCCGCGGTCATTGTCCAGTTGCTGTGCACTCACGGGATATTGGCTGAACAAACCCGTGGCCACATACACATCCCAATCCGGCGTCACTTTGGCTTTTATTCCCAAGCGGGGATCGCAGGTCGCCTGGCGGTTCATGGTAAAATACTGGGCATTCACGCTGGGGTTCAGGTACAGGAAATCATTCACCAATTCCAGATCATCCTGCACAAAAACGCCGGAAAAAGTTTCCCACGGCAGGCGATGTTCCTGATCAATGGTTTCCTCGTAGTACATATTTTCCGAGGTGGGCACTTTCAGGGTCATCTTAACCTTGCTGTCCCCGGAAACGGCAAACGAATAAAGTCCCGTCTTGAGCGTATTGTGTTCTCCCAGCAGCATTTTCCATACGTGGCGCAGCTGAAAAACCGATTCGGTGGCAGTCACGTCAAAAGGCATAAACGTATCCGCCAATTGATAGCTGCCGTCATTATAAAAACAGCCCAGCAGCGTCATCACGGAAATTGCGTCATTCACCGGGTAATCGTACGCCACCCCCAGATTTAATTTTTTATCCAAATAATGGAAATTGGTGTCACCGCTGTGTTTCGAACCGTAACCGTCCTCTTTCTTGATTAAATAATCCATGCCTTCAATGGAAAAAATGGAATTGATTGTCAGGCGGCCTTGCGGGAGCGGGAAATTAAATTTTACCTGTCCGTCATAAAAATATGGATACACCAAGTTGTCATTGGAAAACAACTTGATGATAAGGTCATAGTGCGTGCGGCGCAGGCCCAGCAAAAATGAGCTGCCTTCAGGCCCGGCCGAAGGCCCTTCCAAAAATATATCCAGCGTGGCCGCGGACAGATCCACGAAACCGCGGTGTTTTTCCGGATTCCCTACCTTGTTGTGCACGTCTAAAATGGCGGACATGGCCTGGGGCCATTCGGCGGAAAATCCGCCGGTGTGAAATTCCACGTTGTCCACCAAGTTGGGATTAAACACCGAGACGCGCCCGCCCCAGAGGTACGGGGCTAAAATAACCATATCGTCCAAGACGGCGATCATTTCATCAAACCCGCCGCCGCGCACGAACATCAAGCTGGAAAAATCATTGTCCGAAGTCACGCCGGGCATGAGCTGCATGACTTTAATCACGTCCGGGAACAAGGTCGTGGTAACTTGCTTGACTTGGGCTTTTTCCAAGGATTGTTTGCTGACCACGACTTTTTTGGCATCGGCTTTGCCTTTAACCTTAACCGACGAAACCTCAAACACGCCCTTGACCGTCAGTAAAATATTATTTTCGCCCGGCTGCAGGGTGATTTTTTTTCCCTGATACCCCGGCATGGAAACTCCCACGAAAGGATTGTCCGTCTCGATCCGGAATTCGCCCGTTGTGCCGGTTTTAGCCTTGGGGCCGGCCACGGTTATAATCTCCGCGCCGGGCAACCCCTCCCCAGTGACCTCGTCTGATACCCGGCCGGTATAAACCCCGGCCCAGGCTAAAGCCGGATACAAAACCAGACCCAGCGCCCCCAACCAAAACATTTTTTTCATAAAAATCCCCCTGCTCGCGATTATCGCGTACATGTGTTCTATTGAACACACCCCGGAGAAACAATTGTTACTCCAGCGTTTTTTTTTTGTAGAGACGCAAAATTTTGCGTCTCTACAATGTATTTAATTTTTAAATTTAAAGCGTAAAAACATACGGAACTAAAATTTTGACCGGCACGGGTTTGCCGTTAATCCGCGCGGGTGAAAACCGGGATTGCTTTAAGGCTTCAATGGCGGCTTGGTCAAATTCAGCCCCGCCGCTTTTAACTACCCGAATCATGCGCACAATGCCCTCGGCGTCGATGTAGGCTTCCAAAATAACTTTGCTGGTGCGGCCCAGCTTCCGGGCATTTTCCGGATACATTGGCATGATTTTGCTTTGAAACCCTGGTATTTTTTCCACGGCATAAAACGGCAGAAACAATCT
>JAGVPM010000035.1 GCA_020052235.1 Candidatus Goldiibacteriota bacterium | reverse complement strand
CGGATTCAGGAACAGGGTGCGTTTCCGGATGGCGATCCTATTCCATTTCGGGGGCCTCGACCTTGGATTCTAGGTTCACTCGAATGCCGGAAGCGCCATGTTTTTTTATACTCGCCGGGGGAAACCGAACCGGTGCGCCCGGAACAGCTCAGCACCGGAGCCGGGGGATTTCTGCTGCTGGGGGAAACCCGTGCGTTACGGCAGCATTTGGAAAATTGGCTGGATCAAAAAATCGAACCCTCAGACGCCATGTATGTGCTGCTGACCTATTATGCCCATTATCAATGGACGCATGACCGGCATTGGTTAAGTGAAAACCAGACACGGGTGGAAGAAATGCTGACCACCCTTTCCGAACTGGACGTCAACGGCGACGGTTTGCCGGAGTACCATGATCCGGAGGGAGCAACGGAGCCCTATGATCCGTTTATCACCGCTGGTGCACAACATTCAAGGAAAATGGTTCAATGGCTGCAAACCTCGGCTGCGGCCGTTGCCGCCTTGCGCCAAGGGGCGATGCTGCTGCAAAGCCTGGGAGGGGAAAACCGCCTAACGGCCGCCAAGTTTAGAGCCATGGCCGAGGTGGGAGAACAAACCATCCAGTCGGCTTATTGGAATCCGCATTGGCGGACTCCGCAAGGGACATGGCGCAGCATGCCGTCGGACGATCCGGATTATAAAGGTGACGGCGTTCCGGGGCAAGGTGCCGTCAGCCTTCGCCGCACCCATGAGGTTTTTCGGGCGGGGCTGGAAGATCCCCAAACGGCGGCGGAAGCCTTGGAGAAATTGTTGAAGTATGCCCGCGGGCGAGTGTTGGATCCAAAGAATTTAAGCGGTTTATCCTCGAATCCCACACAGGATGTGGTTGCGGATTTTAATGCGTTGAATTTGGTTGAACTGTATTTCCGAAGTTTGGCCGGATTGGATTTTTCTTTGGATGGATTGCGTATTCATATTCCGGCTTATCCGCAAGACCTGGAGGTCCGGGTGCGTCATCTTACATACCACGGCGCCGCCATTGAGGTTGAAGTCAAAGGGGCCGGGCCGAGGGGCCGGATTTACGTCAATGGGCAGGAGTGGGACAGCCGGCACCCCATTCCCAATGATTTTTTTGCGCAAGGGAAGGTACAAATCCGGATTCAACGCGAGCCCTAAAGGCAGGGCAAAAAAACCCAAGATCATACATATCTTTTCTTGACAAGGCAAGGGAAATTCGATAAAATCAATCATTTCTTAGTCGATTTCATAGTTTATTTTATAAGTGAGAGGAGGTGTCCACACAATGCCGATGTTAACGGAACGTAAGAAAGATTTGATTGAAACCAATAAGACGCACACGAGTGATACGGGGTCGCCGGAGGTTCAGATTGCTTTGCTGTCGGAGCGGATCAATTATCTGACCGATCATTTCAAGACCCATCCACGTGATCATCATTCGCGTACCGGATTGCTGATGCTGGTAAGTAAACGGCGTCGTCTCTTGGATTATCTGAAAAAACATCATGTGGCCCGCTATAAAGCCATTATCAACAAACTCAATCTACGCAAATAAGTTCCCCGGTTTGAATTTTCGGCAGGGGATTATATGTTGGGATCGGAATCTTAAGGAGGCTAACCTTGGAAGGTATTACAACTGTCACACGTGAGTTGGTTGGACGCACGTTGAGCATAACGACCGGACATGTCGCCCGTCAAGCTCATGGTTCGGTGACCGTGCAATATGGTGGGACCGTGGTTTTGGTGGCGGCGGTCTGCGCCCAGGATTTTCGCGAAGAAATCGACTTTTTGCCCTTAACCGTTGAATACCGCGAGCGCACCTATGCGGCGGGAAAAATTCCCGGCGGTTTTTTTAAACGGGGCGGGCGCCCGGGCGAAAAGGAGATTTTAACGGCCCGTTTGATCGACCGCGCCATTCGTTCACAGATGCCAAAAGGCTTGCGTAATGAAATTCAAATTCATGCCATGGTCATTTCCACTGATTTGGAAAACAACTCCGATATTTTAGCTTTAATCGGAGCATCGGCTGCCATGGGCTTGTCGGATGCGCCTATAAGCAATTTACTGGGAGCGGCACGCATTGGCCGGATTGACGGGCAATTTGTCGTAAATCCAACCTTCGAACAGGTGACGCGCAGCGAACTTGACATTGTCGTGGCCGGGAGTAAGGACGCGATTGTCATGGTCGAAGGCGAAGCCGAGCAAGTTTCCGAGGAAATTATGCTGGAAGCCTTCCGGATTGGGCATGAGCATATCCGTCAATGCATTGAGCTGCAGGAAGAAATCGTTAAAAAAGCCGGGAAACCCAAACGCGAATTTTCCTTAAGGAAACTTGACGAAACTGTCGAGCAGCGGATCCGCGCTTTGGCCGGCGAGACTGTCCTTAATGCAGTGCGTACTGAAGAGAAACAGGCCCGCATGACTGCGGTCGCTCAAGCCAAACAGGCAGTTTCGGAAAAATACAAAACCGAATTGGGTGAAGCGGAATTTGTACTTAAAGCAGGCGATACTAAAGCCGTGCTTGAAAAATTAGAGGTAGAAGCAGTCCGCACGGATATAGCGAAACTTGGACGCCGCCCGGATGGGCGTAAACTCAATGAAATTCGGCCCATTACGTGCGAAGTTCATGTTTTGCCCCGCCCGCCGCATGGATCGGCGCTGTTCACACGCGGACAAACCCAGGCTTTGGTGGTAACCACCTTGGGCACTGGGGCCGACGAACAGTTGATGGAACAGTTGGAACGGGAATATAAAAAGAATTTCATGTTGTATTATAATTTCCCGTCCTTTTCAGTCGGCGAAGTCCGTCCGATCCGCTCTCCGGGACGCCGGGAAATCGGCCATGGCATGCTGGCGGAACGCGCCATTGCGCCGGTTATTCCTGAAAAAGAAAAATTCGGTTACACCATCCAAGTGACTTCGGATATTTTGGAATCAAACGGTTCTTCTTCCATGGCCACGGTTTGCGGCGCTTCCTTGTCCTTGATGGATGCAGGCGTGCCGATCAGTGCGCCGGTGGCGGGAATTGCCATGGGTTTGATTAAACACGAGGATACGTTCCACGTGCTTTCGGATATCCAGGGCCTGGAAGATCACTTTGGGGACATGGATTTCAAGGTGGCGGGAACAGCCCAGGGGATCACGGCCATTCAAATGGACATCAAGATCACCGGACTTTCCCACGAATTGATGAGCCGCGCTTTGGCACAGGCCAAAGAGGGGCGTTTGTTCATTTTAAATAAAATGAATCAAACCATCTCGCAACCCAGCACGGAATTGTCTGAATTCGCTCCGCGCATGGAATCGATCCAGATTGATCCCGAGTATATCCGCGATATTATCGGCCCCGGCGGTAAAATGATCAAAAAAATCACCGAGGAGACCGGAACTCAAATCGAGATCGAAGACAGCGGAAAAATTACCGTGGCAGCCCGTGATCCCAAGGCTATGCATGAAGCCTTTGACTGGATCCGCCGCTTGGCACCGAATATTGAAGTTGGGCAAGTCTATAAGGGTGTTGTGAAAAAGATCATGGAATTCGGCGCATTTGTGGAACTTGTTCCCAACAAGGATGGATTGGTTCATATTTCTCAGTTGGCCGATTACCGGGTAAAGAAAGTTGAGGATGTGGTCAAGGAAGGCGACATATTGGAAGTGAAAGTTATTGAAATTGATGGTAATGGAAAAATTCGCCTCTCGCATAAAGATGTTTTAAAAGATCGGCAGGCGTAATTTATAATTAAAAAAAAGAGCATAGCGAAAGCTATGCTCTTTTTTTTATATTTTTTCCAGCCCTATGAGAATAAGTGGATCCAAAAAATTGTGTGCTTTGCCTAAAAAAATAGACACTACATTTAAATGAAAATATATTTAACAAAAGCTGGAAAAAATACTTGACGCAATACTTATCCGGGATATATAATTTCCCCCAATGAAAAATGAATTGAAGTCATCCATTTTAGTCGTTGATGATGATCCCAGTGTCAGGGAAGCATTGCGCATCATGCTTCAGGACGTTTATCATCCCATACTGGTTGCCTCGAGTTTTGAAGCCTTGGAAAAAATTCAAAAATTGCCGGTGATTGATTTGGCTTTATTGGACATCAACATGCCGGATGAAGACGGCATTGAAACCTTGCGCAAAATGAAGGAAATCGACCCCAACGTTGAAGTGATCATGGTGACGGCCAATCGCACGGCTGAGGCAGCCATGAAGACAATTAAATACGGCGCTTACGATTATGTTACGAAGCCGTTTGATATTAACGAACTGACGGTTATCATCAACCGGGCATTGGAAAAAAGAAATTTAACCCGGATGAACCAAGTGCTTACGGGAGAAATCGACGGCCTGGTGGACTCGGAACTCGTCGGAAAAAGTCCGTCCATGCAAACCATTTATTCCTTAATTGAAAAAGTGGCGGATTCCGACAGCACGGTTTTAATTCATGGCGAGAGCGGAACGGGCAAGGAATTGGTGGCGCGCGCCTTGCACAAGAAAAGCAACCGTTCCCAAAAACCTTTTGTGGCAGTGAATTGCGCGGCGATTCCCAGTGAATTGATGGAAAGCGAGTTTTTTGGGCATGAGCGCGGCGCTTTTACCTCGGCCATAGCCCGTAAAATAGGGAAATTTGAATTTGCCAACGGCGGCGTGATTTTTTTGGACGATGTCAGCGGGTTGTCATTGCCCATTCAAGCCAAGCTGTTGCGTGTGCTTCAGGAAAAAGAGATTGTGCGCGTGGGATCCAATGAGGTGATTCCCGTTGAAGTCCGGGTTATTGCCGCCACGAACGATGATTTGAAAAATTTAATCAAACAAAACAGGTTTCGCGAGGATTTATACTATCGCCTGAAAGTGGTGCCCATAGAATTGCCGCCCCTGCGGGCCCGCCAGGATGATATCCCGTTGTTGGTGGAGCATTTCATACGGAAAAATTGTGAACGCCAGCATAAACCATTTAAAAAACTTGCAACGGAAACCCTGGATTTGTTGTCGAACTATAACTGGCCCGGTAATGTCCGGGAACTTGAGAATTTGATCGAAATGCTGGTGCTGCTGTCGTCGAACGGCATTATCACGGTAAAAGATCTGCCGGCCAATATCCTCACTAATCAGATCATCCCTGAATCCGTGGAAGCTTCGGAGGGGATTTCGCTTAAAAAAGCACGCCAGCAATTTGAACGGCAGTTCATTTTGCGCGTATTGGAAAAAGTGCGCTGGAATCAAACCAAGGCCGCGAAGGTCATGGGCATCCACCGCAATACGTTAATTTTAAAAATGGAAGAATTGGACATCCGCCGACAATAATTTTTGGCCTTTAGGTACCTGGGGGGACGGTTTGAAGGCCTAAGATAATTTATTTGATTTTTATCCATCCTGCATCGCATCCACAAATTCCAATACCTAAAAAAGGCGGGCCTGGTAATGTTTGGTTAAATCGCAGTTATTTAAGCCTCTGAAAAACAGCAGGAGTTTTTCGGAGGTTTTTAATTTTAAGTGCTTGGGAGGTGATTGCACAATAATTTGTCGGTTGAAGCAATGCGTAAACGGGCTACGGCTCTATATTACAAGGAGGTTACATCATGCCTAAAAAACAAATGTTGATCGTGGACGACAACGACTCGTTGCGGGCGGCTTTACAAACCGTGTTCGAGGATGATTTTGAATTGGAATTCGCCGCCAGCGGGGAGGAAGCGCTTGTGAAGTATCGTCAAAGCATTCCCCAGGTGGTGCTCATGGACTATAAGATGCCGGGTATTGACGGTTTGGAAACCCTGCAACGGATGCACGCCCAATTGGAAGGCTCGCCGGTGGTGCTGATGTCGGCGTATGACGAGGCGCCGGTGGTAAACCGGGCGCTTGAATGCGGAGCCACGGATTTCATCGGGAAACCGTTTGATGTGTCCCGCATGCGGCGGGTTATTGACCAAGCCATCCGGCAATTTCATAACAGACTCGGTGTTCAAACATCCGCGGCTCCGGCACCAAAGGAAAACCTGCCGCAACCGCATATTACCCAAGCTGAAGTGGATGAGCTGATTGATCAGACCTTACGCATGGCGTGTGTTTAGTTTAAACAAATGGGGGAATATCAAAAATGGTTATTTGTGATTTGCCTGGAATAAAGGATCCATTTGTTGATCAACGAGCTTTTTTTTACCTCAACAAAGTTAATCGAGCAGTAGAACCGGCTTTTTATTTTTCTGATAGTGAGTTTTATCAGATGCGTGGCGGTTTTACGGCTGAAGTTATTCGAAATCCATTTGTTAAATTTACTGAGCATATCTTATTAACTAAAGCTGTTAATGAGCTAACCCAGGTGACAATGGCGGCGTTTGACAAATCAATGAATAATGTCGAAGTTTATGCTCCGCAGAGTGTGATTATTAAAAATGCCATAATGGTCGATTGGCTCACAATTATTCGCCAGGGAAATAAAATAGTTGCGTACGCTACTTCAAGTTACCTGGAAGAAGAACAAAAAAACTTATATTTGTCTGCCACGATCGTAGATAAAGACTATCAAGCGAAAAGTGGTTTGGGATTGTTTGCACAAATTTATATTTGGGAAAAAATTTTAAAATTACGAAATGATTTTGAAAGTCATAGTTTGAACATTGTAACTAGATCGCGAAATAAGGATGTTGCCAGAATTTTGAAGTCACTTTTAAAACAAATGAAAATTTCCGGTGATGATTTAAATGAAAATGAATGTGAATTTTTTAAGACTGTTGCGCATGCGATAAACAGTCCGTACAACACAGAAACAGGCATCAATCCAAATGTTTATCCAGCGGGGTTGCCTGTAGGATTAAGCAAAAATGATGATATAGATAATGTTTTTTCTAAATTAGGAGAATGTGATGCATTCTTACTTGCTGGGAAAATTGACTATGAAAAGATTGTTCGGCTACTCAAAAGAGAAATTACACGAAAAGCGGATAATCGTTACTTTGAAAATGAAATTACGCCTACTTTAGTTGCGGCATAATTAGCAGAATATAGAAATGGTTACCGATGAGATCGGGCGAACGAGCACGGATGTCATTTTAGGAGATGAAATTAGATAATATGATATAGGCGTTCCTACCAGCCATATCTAATTATCGTACTACGTCCCCAAAGTTAAAGGATCAACATGAAAGTTAACCGCAGTATCTGTATTAATAATAGTTTGGTTCACGGCATTTGTAATTACAATTGTATTACTTGTAGTGTGAATAAATTGAATTATACAGGGCCGAAAGTTTATCAAGAAAAAAACATTACTTTGAAATTAATTGAGCGAATCCAAGAGGCTGCAGGAGACGGCATTAATATTCGCTATCTTGATAATTCGGGAAGTGGTGAATGCACATTGCATCCTGATTTTGGTGAACGGATGAATCTTTTTGGCGATATGCTTCGGAAGTGGAATGCCAAAATTGCTCCACCTAAGGTTTCGATTGTAACAAATGGATATAATCTATTGAAAAAAAATATTTTGGAAAAATTATCGGATAATCAAATTGAATTGAGAATTTCTTTTCCTACAGCTATTTCGGAGCATTATGGAACAATAATGCGCCAGGATGCCCGGGAGGGAAAAACTTTATTGGCCAATGTTGTCCCAGCCATTGGAAAAGCAATGGAAATGGCAGCTCAAAAAAAAATACCTAGACTTGATTTTCATATTTCACCACCTTATTATCATATGTATGAAGATTTCCCCCAAACAATCGAATTTTTAACAAGCCTCGCTGCTCAAAATCGTTTAAGTGAAATAAATCTCGAAATGTTTCCTGCTCTAACCAATCGCGGAGGAAAAGTTGAGATTACACAAAACCGCGTTGAGACTTATCCAACTTTTTTTAAAACTTATAACAGAAAATTTCTGAATGGTGTTAAAATAAACATGTATTTATCTACCAAACGATATTTTTTAACGTTTTATGATTATTTGGATATTTTATATTCTTTTCGGTATCCTTGTTTGTATTTTGCAAATATATTTCTTTCACCTTTTGGTGATTCATGTTGTTGCAATGACCAGGCGGTTAAAGAAAAGTTTGGTAATATAACTGAAAATTCCATCAAGGAAATAATGAAAATCAAAGCGAACGCTTTGCCTAAAATCTGCGAAAAGTGTAGTCATTCTCTTGACAAGGATTCGTATTTGGGATTTTTGCCTATATACCATTTTTGGGCAAAGATTAAAGGTGCACTGACAAAGTAAATTAATGGTGAGTGAAAAATGCCGATGAAATTCTACTTCAATATTTTATATTCCGTTATTTATTTTTCAGTCGCATTATATATTTTTTTAAAAAACCCCAAGGATAAACGGTATGCTTTTTTAGCCTTGCTCTCTTTTTGTTTTGGAGGTTGGTCGTTTAGCCAAGCTTTTTT
>JAGVPM010000149.1 GCA_020052235.1 Candidatus Goldiibacteriota bacterium | reverse complement strand
CGGATTCAGGAACAGGGTGCGTTTCCGGATGGCGATCCTATTCCATTTCGGGGGCCTCGACCTTGGATTCTAGGTTCACTCGAATGCCGGAAGCGCCCGAAAGTTTTATCGGTTTGGTTGGCGGCGGGGTGACGTTTGGTGATTAAATCGTCCAAAGCGGTTTGAGTTGCATCCATTAGTTCGGCACTTTTGGCTTCCACTTCAAGATAATCGACATATTCTTTGCCCAACAACCTATACATGGCGGTGGTGTAGGGGATTGCCAAGACATCATCCTGATCCATCCACATGGAGGCGCCTTTGGTGGGGAACACGCCGATCACTTGGAAATTAATGCGGTTGACTTTGATCGTGGCGCCAATGGGTTCGGTATCCCCGAAAAGTTGTTTGGCCACGGTGGTGCCGATGACTGCGACTTTTTGCCGCATGCGGATTTCTTCAGCTGTGAAGAAACGTCCCAGCGTAGGTTGGGCGGAATGCATGGCAGGATACAATTCGCCCGTGCCCTGCACTTGCGTAGCCCAATTTTTACTGCCTGCCACCAAACGGGCGGACCCGCGGACCATTGGGGACACACTTTTTACTGTGGGCAATTTGGCAATGGCTTGGGCATCTTGTACGGTAAAACGCGTAACGGCTCCGGATTCTAAAGAGACGCCATGGGACTGATGCGAACCTGGACGGACGCTTAATAAGTTTGAGCCCATGGACGCCAGCTGGGTGGCAATGCTCTCCTTGGCGCCTTGCCCCAGAGCCAGCATGGCGATGACCGCCGCTACGCCGATTAAAATTCCCAGCATGGAGAGAAGCGAACGAAGTTTGTGGCGTACAATGGAGCTCAAGGCCTGTTTGAGGTGGTCAATAAACATGACGCGCCCCGGCCCCTGTTTGCCGGTGGCAGGGAGCGCTTTCAGTTTGTCCGCAGTGGGAGTATGAATTTGTTTTTTGGATTTCTGACATTCGTCGGACACAATATTGCCATCGCGCATGCGGATAATACGCTGGGCATACTCAGCTACTTCTTGTTCGTGAGTCACCAGCACAATCGTGAGTCCTGAGCGGTTGAGCTCGGTTAAAATGGCCATGATCTCAGCTTCGCTTTTAGTATCCAGATTGCCCGTCGGTTCGTCGGCGAATAAAATCACCGGCTGATTCACCAATGCACGCGCAATAGCCACCCTCTGCTGTTCGCCGCCGGACATTTGTTTGGGGCGGTGGCTGACGCGGGCCGCCAGATTGACGGCACTCAAACGCCCCATGGCTTGAAGTTTTAAATCACGGCGCCCGGCGTAAATCAAAGGGAGCTCTACGTTTTCCAAGGCGGAAAGATGCGGCAACAGTTGGAATTGTTGAAAGACGAATCCCAATAAACGATTGCGTAATTCAGCCAATTGATCGTCGGACATGCCGCTGACATCGGTTTGCTCCAGAAGGTAGGTTCCCGTGTCAGGCCGGTCCAATAAGCCTAATATTATGAAGCAGGGTGGATTTGCCGGAACCCGACGGTCCCATGATGGCAATGAATTCTCCGGGGTGGACGGCCAATGAGGTTTTTCGCAGAGCTTGGACTCCGGCTTCGCCCACTGCGTACGTTTTGGAGATGTCTTTTAAGTCAATCAGTGGCTGGGATTTCATGATTTAATGGCCGCCTCCGGGAGGGCGTCCGCCTCCGCCGCGGCGGGGCAAAAAGGGATTTTGTTTTACTTCTTTATTTTTAGTTAAAGCATATTCTGGGGGAACAATAACCAAACGGGTGTTGGGGTCAATGCCGGAGACTATTTCCGTGAATTGATCATTGGACAAACCGGTTACAACCGGGCGGCGTTCTGGTTTGGCATCAGGTGTTATCGGAGCGAGGCGGACAAAAGTTTTGTGTTTGCCTTGTTGTATGGCTTCGCGCGGGACTAAGAGGATGTTGTCCTTGGCTTGGAGGATGACGTCGACATTGGCGCTCATGCCGGAACGGAAAACCGGAGGTACGCGCTTGGGCAAAATATCGACCTGGTAAATAGTAACATTGCTGACGACTTTGGATTCATAAGCAATATGATCTACCTGAGCTTCCACGCGAATATCGGGATAGGCATCAAGCGAGAGCACGGCTTTTTGGCCTAGTTTTAATTTACCAATATCGGTCTCATCCACTTGGGCTTTAACAATCAAACGGTCGGATAATACCACGATCGGATCGCTGCCTAGAACGGTTTGGCCCGGTTCAACCGAACGGACAATGACGGTTCCGGTAATAGGGGACACGATAGGGGTGGGTTTATAGACCCCCTCCCAATAGTCTATGGCCTGTGCACCCTGGGTTCGCGCTGCGTCCAATAAAGCGGCACGCTCGGTAGAGCTTAACCAGGCGAGCGTTTCGCCTTTGCGAACCCATTGGCCTTCAACCACTAGAATTTTTTCCACACGCCCGGCAATTGGGGGTTTGACTTCCAAACGGTTTTGCGGCTCCACTGTTCCCGTGGTGGACACGGTTATTTGTATGGAACCGTAATGCGGCTGAATGACCTGAAACGAAGCTTCGGCGTTTTTGGAATTTCTCGCTTTCAGTCCAAAGAATGCAAACACGAGGATAAGCAGCACGGCACTGCCGATAAGCAACCATAAGTTTTTATTCATTCTCAGCGCCTCCCCGCGCATGCAGCCATTCGGCTTGTGCGTTTAGAGCCTGCGCTTGCGCGTTTAACAGGTTCTTCTTGGCACTAACCAAATCATCTTCAATGAGTATCCAATTATCAAAGGTAATAAGCCCGGTGGAATATTGGGCTTCGGAAATTTTTGCGCGTTCCTCGGTGGCAATTAAAAATTGTTTGGTGACGTCGATATTTTCGACGGCATTCTGAAAAGCGGCATAGTCCGATAAGAGCGTGTGCCGCAACTTTTGGCGCAGGCTGTCCAACATAGCTTGAGCTTGGTCAATGGCCGCTTGGGTAAAGTAGAGGTTGGCCCACCGTTTGCCGCCATTGAACAAAGTCCAGGATAGGGAGAGCCCGGTTGACCAGGATTCTTGGGCAGGGGGCCAGTCCGGCCCGTTGCGCCCAAGAGAGGCGTTGGCATACACCGTGGGGGAAAAATCGGCCCAGGCGCCTTGCTTTTGAGTTTTGGCAGCTTCCAGTTGGCAAAGTTGCTGCAGATATTCAGGGTGTTTTTCCGCGAGTGTACTCCAATCAGGGGATTTAACCGGAGGCGTCCAGGTGAAATCGAGAGAGCCTTGCACGTTCAACGGTGCGTCGTCTGTCCGCCCCAAAGCCAGGCGCAGGCTGCTCTGAGCGGTTTGAATGCTGCTGCGCTGGACTTTCACCAAATCGGCACGTGCTTGCGACAATTGAGCTTGAGCCAGAGCCAGGGACCCATGATGTTCGCGCCCGGCATTGTAACGGAGTTTTACTAAATCAAAATTTTGTTGCCGCCGGTTTAAAATTTCCTGTGTCAGGGCGAGATCGGTTTGGGCGCGGAGCAGTTCGATGTACGCCTACCGGGCCGTGGAACGCGCATCATTCTCCGCCAATTGATAGTCGGCAAAGGCTGACTGGGTTTTATAGTCGGACTGTTCCCAATCAAATAAAGTACGCAATCCATCCCAAATCAATTGCTGGCCGGAAAGCCCGTAGCCATAGGACTCGGAAGCATCATTGCCGTCGAGCGTATTACTGTTGCTCCGGCTGGTGCTGGCTGAAGCTGAGATTTGTGGAAATAAACGGCTGCGGGTCATGGCTGTGCTTGCTTGGGCCTGGCGATAAGCAGCTTCTGCGGGTCTCGTTTAAGCATTCATCCCAAGTCAATGCAGAGGCCGTAATGGTTTGAGTCCACCCGGCGTGAGGTACAGCCAAGGCGGAAGCGATGATTAAAAAAAAAATTAAACCGGTTATTTGTTTTTTAAAAGCAATTTTTGGTATGGGCATTTTAACCTTATTGGTCAAGGAAGTGGCCGTTCTGTCTGAAGCGTATATGATTAGACCTCATGAAAGGTTCCCTGGCAAGGGTAAAAAAATTTAAACAATGCTTTTAAATAAGGATGAAATGGTAGAGACGCAAAATTTTGCGTCTCTACGTATCTTTCGATTCAACCAAGGCCAAGGCAAAAGTGGCAAAAAAAACAGTCAGGCAAAAACCTGCCTGATCGCACAAAAAAATGTGTATATTGCCCAAAAAGCCCTTGACACCCCTAGGGTCAAATGATAAGGTTTCCATAACCGGGGTGTTTATAAGGGTAAATTTAAAAAGAGGAGGATCAAAGTTCATGGCAGTGCAAGGCAAAGTGAAATGGTTTAATAATGCAAAAGGGTTTGGGTTCTTGGAACAGGAGGGTGGCAAGGACGTATTTGTCCACTTTTCCGCAATTGTTGGCGACGGTTATCGCAGCTTAAATGAAGGTGACACCGTTGAATTTGACGTGGTGGACAGCCCCAAAGGGCCTCAAGCTGCCAACGTTAAAAAAGTCAACTAAGACACTTATCGGACAATTATTTGTCCTAACAATCATAGCAAAAAAAAACGGCCCTTTTCGGGGCCGTTTTTTTTTGCTATGATTTCATGCATGCTTTAAAGGGTAAGAGGTGGGAATGAAAAAACAAGGGCGCTGCTGTTTAATACTAGGCGGGTTATATCTGGCATTGGGTCTGGTTGCCTTTGCGGAGGCTGAAGAAAAAAATATGCCGCCACTGGCGGAGGTTGGTGCTGTTTCGCTTTTTCTTCCTCAAGGATTGGCAATTCAAGCTGCTCCTGAATGCGATCGCGGAATGGCAGTACAAAGTCATCAGCAATGGTATGTTGTCGGGCTTTTACATAATCATTGGCGTGTGGCCGTGACCGGCAGGCGGGTTTCTGCGGGACGGGATTTATATTATTTGTATGCCACTTTTTCCGCGGAAGGCACGATCCTGGATATTTGGGCCGATCCGCCCCGGGTTTTGCCCGCGGACTGGATTGAGGCGTGCCGGGGACTTGCGGTAACCGCTTTGCACCCCACGGATAGTGCGCCGGATGATCCGCGCCGGCAGGTAAAAACCATGGCGCACTATTTTTCCCTGAGCTTGGACGATGATTCCCTCCACCAGGCCATACGGCATGAATTGTACAATACCGATACCTTGACCGGAGCCACACCATGAACCGGGGGCGCGGTTTGGGAATCGTGTTGGTTTTTTGTCTGCTTCCGGTTGGAGTTAATGCCGAATGGCAGGTGTCCGGGGATCACCGCGCAGGGTATGTTCAGCGCGAGCAGATGGAGGATACCCATACGGTTCAACCCTGGGGTGTGGACACGGTGAGCGGCGCCACTCAGAAAATCGACCAAAAATTTTGGATGGTGGAAACCAATATCACCGCCGCCCATACCGAAGATTCCGCCTCGCGGCTGGCAGGCATACGGTATTTGGGCGGGAAAGATTTTGATACTCCCTATACGCATCCCCGCCTAAGTAATTTAATTTTAGCCTGGCACGGTTCAGCAGGGGCTTTGGAAGCCGGGTATGTATTGACGCCTTTGTCTTGGGGCAGGGGGCTCGTGGTGAACCGTATGCGGTATTCCGGCGGTCACGCGCTTATTGACTGGGGGAATTCCGGGCACAGTGAAGGGTTTTGGACCGATACCCTGGAGGATCCGGCACGTTTTCGTTATGCGGAACTGTCGCAAGCGGGGTTCCGGCAAGTGGCGCTTATTCCTGCCGGAGAAATAAGCGTGGCAGTGGTGGATACCTCCCGGACCAAAGTAACGGTTTTTCCCAAACAGGGAAAGAGTTCGCGAGGCACGTTTATCCAGGCGTCTGTAGACATTCGTCCTGAAAAAAAATGGCGCGTCTATTCGGAATTAAGTTATGCCCGTTTGTTGGAGGGAACGGCAGCGGATGCACGCGCCGGAGTGGTTGGCGGAGAATATGCGGTTGGGTCCTGGTTTGCTGTTTCACTCACCGGTTGGTATTTGGGAAAGGAATTTAATCCTGCCACGGGTTATTATAATGTTTATGGCGAAGAAGAAGGCCAGGCACACCTGGAATGCCCCATGATGTTTTTTTCCGGCCAATTACGCATCACGCCCGGATTTGGCTGGCTGCAGCGGTGGGCGGGTAATTTTTGGATTCCCTTGGGGGAAATTCAATGGTATTGCCGGGGCTTGGGGTTGACGGTCAAAGCGTATGAAACCGCGGAACAACCGGTCAACCGTTGGGGCGATGAAGATCATCGTGAATACACGGGAATAAGCGCCGGTTGGGAAGCGTGGGGCCCGCTTTCCGTGACCGGGCGTTGGGAAAAAATTTACGACGGCTTTTCACACGCCAAAACCCAGCAATGGTCCGGGGAAATCAGCGTGCGGTATTAAATATAAAAAGGGAGAAATTTTAATCATGCGCCAAATGATTGCTTTGTGGATCGCAGGAATGTGCCTGCTGGCCAGTACGGCGGTTGGGGCCGAAGGTCAAAAAGCCGTGCGCGCGGACAAGGTCATGGGCATGCCCGTGGAAATCACCGTGTGGGCCACGGATGCCACAGCGTGCGCGCGGGCGCTGGATCTTGGGTTTGCGGAATTGTACCGCATTGAACAATTATTTTCAGTCTACCGCTTGGGCAGCCAGGTGAATGAGATCAATCAATTCGCCAGCCGCCGGCCGGTAGTTGTTTCCCCGGAAGTCATGGGCGTACTGCAATGGGCGCAGAAAATTTCCGGAATTTCAAACGGCGCTTTTGACATTACCGTGGCCGGCTATGCCTGGGAATACGGCTTTGGACAAGGGGATTACCGCGTGCCCACAAACGCCCGCTTGGAACAAATCAAGGCGTGGGTGGGATACAAAAACGTCATGTTGATTCCAGCCGATAAAACCGTGTTGTTTAAACACGACGGAGTGCAGATTGATTTGGGAGGGATTGCCAAAAGTCACGCCTTGAACACCGTGCGCGGTGTGCTGAAAAAAGCCGGAGTGCAAGCCGCGATGATTAATGCCGGAGGGGACGTGGCATTTGTAAACACCAAACCCGAAGGCGGTGCGTGGCGCGTGGGAGTGAAAAATCCGCGCGATCCCAGGCAATTGCTTACGGTCGTGGATGTTTTCGGCGGCAAAGTGCTGAGTTCCGGCGATTATGAACGTTTTTTCGAACAAGACGGTGTGCGCTACCATCATATTATAGACGCTGCCACAGGCAAACCTTCGCAATACGCCATGGCCGCGACTTTGTGGCTGCCGGAAAATTCCCAAGTGGATCTGCCGTCCGTGACTTTGATGCTGATGCCGCCGGATAAGGCCCTGGCGTTGGTGCAGGCCATTCCAGGCGCGGAAGCGCTGATCGTGGATGCGGAGAAAAAAGCTTGGATGACTCCCGGGTGGAATAACAAGTTGAAGATCACATGGTAAAATTGCGGTTGTCAAGCGAGCGGCTTTAAGTCCAATGGATATCAAAAGTCACGTGCGGTGCTTGGTGGCCGATCAGGGTAATGGAAATGTTTTTGGCACCGCAGATTTCCAGCAGGCCTTTGATCCAACCGCTGAGGAAAATCCTGTATTTTAGAGGCATGGTCGGGTAATCGAAAATAAGGTAGAACAGATGATTTTTATCCGGCTGTTCAATGAATGTTTCACCTTGATCGTGAAATGTCTGCCAAAGAACCGCTGATTGTTGAATGGCATAGGGCACCGAGGTGATTTTTAACAACAGTTTATAAATTCCGTTTAGATCCAAATTGGCCAAAAGGACACCGAGTTTGACCAGTTGTTCGGATTCCGGGTCTTGGGGAAAAAGAAAACGCCCAAAGACTTCGTTCATGGCCACTGTGGTTTCTATCGG
This sequence comes from Candidatus Goldiibacteriota bacterium, assembly GCA_020052235.1. Taxonomy (GTDB): domain Bacteria; phylum Oederibacteriota; class JAAXVQ01; order JAAXVQ01; family JAAXVQ01; genus JAAXVQ01. The sequence continues at coordinate 1,932 of JAGVPM010000149.1, read as the reverse complement.
AAGCATTTTGCCCGGGGTTAGATTCGAATATACTTCCGCCAGCGCAGGGGGCAGGGACTGAATGAAGCGGCTTTCAGTGTCCGGCCCGAGCGAGGGCCAATATTGTTTGAGGCTTAAAAAGGAAGTGCATTTTACATTTCCCAATCCGCAACTCCTTTGACTACATGATTGGTCTGCATTTTCGCATATTTTTTTGTGAGGGAGTATATATTTTTACAGAACTATGCCGGTGAGTATCGGTGGGAAGTGTTTTTCGCACAAGCTATTGACCCTGGCCCGGCTTTTCGTTATAATACGACCTCTTTTTTATACCCCGCCTATTCACTTTTCAGAAACGAGGAAATATAAGCTTTATGATTGAAAGGTATACATCCCCGGCCATGCTTCGGATTTGGTCCGAAGAACACAAATTGGAAACTTGGCTGACCGTGGAGCTGGCGGCGGCTGAGGCGCAGGCGGCCTTGGGCATTATCCCCAAGGCGGCCTTTCAACAGCTTAAAGCCAAGGCGCGGGTCAACCCCAAGCGTGCCGCGGAAATTGAAAAAATCACCAACCACGATGTGATTGCCTTTGTTTCATCCACCACTGAGAAAATGGGCCCAGCCGGGCGGTATTTGCATTTCGGCATGACCTCTTCGGATGTGGTGGACACGGCATTGGCTTTGCGTTTGCGAGACGCCTCAGACTTGATCGAAGTGCAATTAAACCGTTTGGAACGCGCCTTGGCCAAGCAAGCCAAAAAATACCGCCGTTTGCCCATGATGGGGCGTTCACACGGCATTCATGCCGAGCCGGTTACGTTTGGCTTGAAGCTGGCGGTGTTTTGGTCCGAGATCCGGCGCCAGCAGGTACGTTTTGCCAGTGCGCGCAAAACCGTGGCCGCCGGCATGTTTTCCGGCGCCGTGGGCACGTATGCCAACCAGGACCCGCGGGTGGAACAATTGGCCTGCAAACGCCTGGGATTAACTCCGGAGCTGCCCTCCACGCAGGTGATTTCGCGCGACCGGCATGCGGAATATCTTTGCACCTTGGCGCAAATCGGCAGTTCGGTGGAGAAAATCGCGGTGGAGATCCGGCACTTGCAGCGCACGGAAGTGCGCGAGGCTGAAGAGTTTTTCGCCAAAGGCCAAAAAGGTTCGTCGGCCATGCCCCACAAACGCAATCCGATCATCTGCGAACGTGTTACCGGACTGGCCCGGCTGTTGCGCGGCTATTCCATTGCCGCTTTGGAAAATGTGGCGCTGTGGCATGAGCGCGATATTTCGCACTCGTCCGTGGAACGCATGATTTTGCCCGATGCCACGGCCACCTTGGAATATCAATTGATGAAGATGGCCGAAGTTATGGAAAATCTTGTGGTGTATCCTAAAAATATGGAACGCAATTTGAATTTAACCCGCGGGTTGATTCATTCCCAGCAAGTGCTGCTGACCCTGGTGCAGAAGGGCATGTCGCGCGATGACGCTTACCGCAAGGTTCAGACCTTGGCCATGCGCGCCTGGACCCATGAGGGAAATTTCAAGGAACTGGTGCATCAGGATCCGGAGATTACCCGGGTGCTGACACCTGCGGATTTAAAAAGTTGTTTTGATGTTACCTATCACACCAAACACGTGGATGGCATTTTTAAACGGTTGAAATTGATTTAAATTGCAGGGTACAGGCATGCCTGTACCCTGCAATTTAAGAAACATAAAATGCGTTTTTTAAATTGGGTGGTGTATGCTCTCAAAATGTCAGCGCAGGGAAATAAAAAACCTTATCCGCTATGCCTGCCTTGCTGTGTCCTTGGCGCTTCCCTTGGTTGGCTGGGCTGACAATAACTATGGGTCTGGTGAATATTTGGTGCGCCAAGGCGCTGGTGCGCGCGTCGGCGGCATGGGCGGGGCGTTCGTGGCTGTAGCCAATGATGCCACGGCTGGCTATTGGAAT
>JAGVPM010000094.1 GCA_020052235.1 Candidatus Goldiibacteriota bacterium | reverse complement strand
GTGGCCGTCATGAATCGTAACGGGTGGCCGCCTTGGATCGTAACAGGTGGCCGTCATGAATCGTAGCGGGTGGCCGCCTTGGACCGGCGCACGTAATTTGGAACCAAGCTTAAACAAACACGCGCAGGCTTGCCGCAGAGACAGACCCATTAAAACATCGCATAAAAAAACACCCTAAAAATAAAACAACGTAGAACACTGCTCTACGTTGTTTTATTAATTCCCTGTATGGGGAAAAATTACTTCTTTTTCGCCTTTTTAACCACTTTTTTCTTCGCCGCCTTCTTCGTTGCCATTAGGAATTATCCCTCCCTTGCTAGATAATGTGTACCCCTAAAAGCTTAGGTACTAAATATTGTTATCAAAATAGTTGTCATTCGTCAATTAAACCAACCCGCTAATTACGCAAATATCCGGATTTAATCCAGTCTATTTTGTCCAATCTCTCTTTTTCTTCGTTTTTTGGAGTTTTTTAAATTTTATGATTTTTTTCTGGCATGACCTGGTTCAAGCACCAACTTGGCGGGGAAAAATGGGGCCAACGGCCGTGACGGTGATGGGACGAACACCGAACACATCGCGCGCAACTTGTTGCACTTCTTCACGCGACAAACGCTCAATAGCGCGCAATGTGGCCTTCAATGTGGGGTGCATTTTTAAATACATTTCATTTTGCACCATGCGCCACATATGCGTGGATGAATTTTCCAGCGACAACAACAAATTACCCTTCATCTGTTCGCGCAAGTCCAGCCATTCCTGGCGGCTGATCGGCCGCGTAAGCAAGCGGTGAATTTCCGATTCAATCACTTCCATGGTTTCTTTGGTTTTGCGGGGATGACACGCCGCATACACGCCCGCCACACCGGCGTCGTGGTAAAAATCCAGAAACGAATACACCGAATACGCCAACGCGCGCCGCTCGCGCACTTCATAAAACAAACGTGAATTGGTCCCGCCGCCCAGCACATTGGACAAACCCAACAACGCCAGCCGCCGAGGGTCGGAATACGGAATACTTTGCGTACCCAGACATATATGAACTTGCTCTTGTTTGCGCACCGTGAGCGAACGCGTGGAACGCACCGGAGGCACAGGCTGAATCGGCGCGCGCTTGAAAGAACTCTCGCGCGGCCAAGAACCGAAAAAACGCCGGGTCATTTTCTTCACTGCATCGACACTGACATTCCCGGCCACGGAAACCAACATGCGTTCCGGCCGGTAATGCGCCTGCCAATATTGCCGCAGCCCGGTGCGGGTATGCCGCTTTACTTGGCTCCGGGTTCCAATAATGGGACGCCCCAGCGCATGCTTGGGCCATAGGGTCTGGGAAAATAAATCGTGAACCAATTCCTCGGGTTCATCCTCATACATGCGGATCTCTTCATAGATAACGCTCTTTTCTTTTTCCAAACTCCGGGGAGTGAACGAGGAGTGGGACAGCATATCCGCCAACACGTTCATGGCCAGTTCCAGGTGAATTGCGGGAACCTTGGCATAATACGCCGTGCTCTCGCGGCTGGTGTAGGCGTCCAGGTTCCCGCCCACGGCATTGAGCACGCGCGAGAGCTCGCGGGTATCGCGCCGGGGTGTGCCTTGAAACATCATATGTTCCAGCAGATGGCTTAACCCGGCCTCAGCCCCGTTCTCAAAACGTGAACCGGTATTAAGGACCACACCCAGGGATGCGGAAGTCAACGAGGGCAGGGATTGGATTAAAAGCGTCAATCCGTTATCGAGCAGGCAGCGTTCAAATTTCTTCATGAACGTCCCGTCAACAGAACTTTACCGGCCGCAGCCAAACGCTTCAAGCCCGCGCTGTCGGCAGCCTCCAGGTACAGGCGCGCCACCGGTTCCGTGCCGGAAAGGCGTATGGCCATCCAGGTATGATCATCCAAAACATATTTATAGCCGTCGGTGGTGTCCACCTGCACAACTTTCCGCCCGGCCAATTTTGCGGGTTTAAACGAACTTAAAGTGCGGCGCAACCGTTCCCCGTCGGCCGTGGACGCCAGGTGGACATTGACCCGGTCGCTTAAAATCGTACGGCCGATTTGTTGGTAAAGTTTTTTCAAAATATCCGACAAACTGCATTTTTCACGCGCCACCAATTCGGCCATAAGCAGGCAGGCCAAAACGCCGTCTTTTTCCGGCACATGCCCGGCAATGGTCAAACCGCCGCTTTCTTCCCCACCCACCAAAAATCCGCCGCGAATCATGCTTTCGCCAATGTATTTGAATCCCACCGGAGTCACTTCCACGGGCAAGCCGTACAATTTCGCCACTTCATCCACCAAGTGGCTGCTGACCACGGAGCGGACCACGCGCCCTTTCCAGCCGCGATGATGCACCAGCAAGTATACTGTCAATCCCAGGATTTGATTGGGGGTTAAAAACATGCCATTGGCATCCACCACGCCAAAACGATCCGCATCACCGTCGGTGCCCAGCACCAAGCGCGCTTTGATTTTTTTCATTAATTCAGCTGCCGGGATTAAATTTCCGGCATCCGGTTCGGGGTTGTGCCCCCCGAACAAAGGATCGCGCCAATCATGCATGACCGCCACTTGGCAACCGGCTTTCTGCAGAGCCTCGGCCAAATAACCGCAGCCTGCGCCGAAAAGCGGATCAGCCACCACGGGCAACTTGGCCGCGCGCAAAATATTAAACGGAATCATTTTGGCCAACGCGCGGAAATAAGGCGCCTTGGGATCATACGGCACAATGGTTGCCGGACGCCGACCTTTCGGCGCTGCGGGAGTTCCTTTGGCCAACAATTGATTGGCCGCACGTTCAATCGGGGCGATTTCTTCCTTCGTGGCCGGCCCGCCGTGAGCATTGGACCATTTGTATCCCTGATACAGGGCCGGATTGTGGCTGGCGGTAAAATTAATCCCTCCGGCCAATTTCAATTCACGAATTGCCAAACTCAGCACCGGAGTCGGCGCTGCTGCTGCCACCAAACGCACGGGCACGCCTTCAGATGCCAAAACCTTGGCCGTGAAGGCGGAAAATTCTTCTGCCAGAAAACGGTAATCATGTCCCACCAGCACGCCTTTTTTAGCCAATCCCTGGGCTTTCAAATGACGCGCCACTGCCCGCGTTAAGGCTTCCACGCGATCAAAGGTAAATCCATCGGCAATGATATCGCGCCAGCCCGACGTTCCAAAATGAATGGTGTACATGAGTTTAAAACTCCTTTTTTAATGGATCATCCCTACGCCGGGAGCTTGAGAAAATAGCCTGTTCTCAACTGTTGCCAGTATCTGGTCACTTCGACAAGCTCAGTGACCATGGGCGAATCAATTAAAAACGGTCGTTGAGCCTGTCGAAACGACCGTCACTCTGGTTAAGCTTCGCGCAGCGAAGCTTAACCCTGCCACTCCTGGATCAACTGCACATACCGCAACGCCAATTGGTTGGATTCTTCCATGTGGTTGCCTTCGGCATTAACGTGGAAGATCGGTTTGTCGGCATCGGGGATGATGATGACCCATGATTTACCGTGCCAAATTTTCACGCCGTCAAGCAGCTGCACGTTTTCGGCACGGGTATGCTCTATCAGCTTGCGCATGATCGTGCCTTTTTTCTCCCACGAACAAGGCACATGCCTGCGCACCAGATTAATGACCGGAATTTGGTTCACCAGTTTGGACATGGGTTCGCCGGAAATGGCCAGGAGCTCCAGCAACTTGGCCGTGGCCATCATGGAATCAAATGCGGGCTGAAACTCCGGGAACACATATCCTCCCTTGGCCTCCCCCACAAAATCAGGTTTATCCTTGCTGGCTACATCCAGCAGGCCGGCGTAGGTGGTTTTGGTGCGGATCACCTTGCCTTTGTACTGCAGCGCCATTTCTTCAATTACGCGTGTGGCTGAAATCGGCACCGCGACTGAAGCCCCGGGCTTGGATTTGAACATCAAAAGCGCCATCAACGCCAACGCCTGATCGCCGTCCAACACGCGCCCCAGATCGTCGGCAATGTAAATCTTTTGCGCCCCGGCGTCCATCATCACGCCCAAATGCGCTTTCAAAGTTCCCACGATTTCACCCAGGCGCTTGATGGAAATATCAAAATCATCCTGCGTCTTGGTCAACCGCGTACCATCCGGGTAAGCGTTTAAACCAACCACTTCGCAGCGCAGATCGCCCAGCACCTGCGGAAAAATACCCACCGCACTGCCCCAGGCATAATCAATAACAATGCGGAAGTTGGCTTTGCGCACGCGCTCGTAATCCAAAATACGCTTAAAACCTTCTTCATAATACTCCAACGCGCGCGGCGGAAACATGATCTCGCCGGCCTCTTCCATAGCCACGCGGGGAAAATCTTCGCGAAAAAACAGGTTCTCAATGCCCTTTTCCTTGGCTTGGGAAATTTCCTTGCCCTCGGCGTCAAAAAATTTAATGTCCATGACCTTGGGATCGTAAGGCGACTTGCGCACATGGAATCCCCCGGCCACTTTCAAGGCTTGGACCGAATAACGCGCCACCGGCACAGGCACCACGCGCAGATCGTATACGTTGATCCCGACCGAGGCCAAACCCGTCATGATGGCACGGTCAATAATACGGGAGGTCTTGTGATTATCGCGCGAAGAAAGCACATAGTCTCCCTTGCGCAGGGACGCACCGTAAGCTGCGCCCAGCTTGGCCGCAAACTCAGGGATAATTTCAATATTGCCCAAGCCCGAGACGCCGTAAGCGTCAAAAATATGCTTAGACCAGCGCTCGCCCCAAATCAATGAGCTGGAAAGCGTGGTGCCGTCTTCAATGATCTTATACGGCCATACCTTCACTTCGGCTTTCACGGTCGCGCCCTCGCCGATGGTGCAATGATCCGAGACCACCGCACCTACGCCGATATACACCCGCGCTCCCAAACGGCAATCATTGCCGATAGTGACTTCTTTTAGATTCGCGTCATTGCCGATGTTCACATTGTCCCAAATAATTGACCCAATGATTTTGGAACCCTCGCCCACGCGGCAGGCGTTTCCCAATACGGAATTAGCCAGACGCACGTGCGGCCCGATCCAACAGTTATCGCCTAAGATCACGCCCGATTCCAGCACGGCGGAGGCGTCAATGTAACAGTTCTTTCCGGTCCAAACGCCGGGCAATTTCTCGATTACGTTCGGATTCACCAGTTTGCCCTCCATCTGAAGGGCATCATAATGCGCCTGGCGGTACTCGCTCAAATTGCCGACATCGCGCCAATAAGTTTGTTCCGCCACATACCCGTACAACGGCAGCTTGGCGTTTAAAATTTCCGGGAAAAATTGCTTGCCAAAATCATATTCACCCTCGGCTGGGATGCGGTCCAAAAGCTTCGGATCCAACACATAAATACCGGTGTTGATCGTATCCGAGAACACCTCGCCCCAGCTCGGTTTTTCCAAAAAGCGCGTAATGCGCCCTTCCTCATTGAAGATCACCACGCCGAAAGCCAGCGGATTTTCCACCCGGGTCAGTACAATGGTGGCCTGCGACTGCTTGGCCTTGTGAAAAGCAATGGCCTGCGAAAGATCAATATTCGTCAATACGTCGCCGGAGATAACCAAGAAGGGCTCGGTGGTGCCCAGCAAATCCGCGGCTTTTTTAACGCATCCGGCCGTACCCACGTCGGCATCGGGCAAAATGTAGGAAATATTCAAGCCCAGGTCTTTTCCATCCTTGAAATACTCCTGGATGATTTCCGGCTGAAAATAAAGCGCCACCACCAAATCCGTGAATCCGTGCTTTTTGAGAAGCTCAAAAATATGCTCCAGCATGGGCCGGTTCAGCATGGGAACCATTGGTTTGGGGATATTGCAGGTGAGCGGACGCAGGCGGGTTCCAAAACCGCCTGCCATGACCATGGCTTTCATCGTATCGGCTCCTTCATTTATATGAAATAATCCAAATGTTATAAATTTCTTTCTTTCTTAAAAACTCAATTGGATGTTCTATGGCCCAATCTATTACAACGTTAATTTAGTTTTTAATCGTTTCGCTTGGACAAAAACCCGTTCGTTGAGCCTGTCGAAACGAACACCACCGCTATAACAGCAGCAAGAATACAAACGCCTTTGGTTTTTTATCATACCACTCCGATTGAACTAATTTCAATCGAGTTGATGGGGTCACTTAATCCGCATGATCCAAACTACGGACATATTCACCGGGCGAGTTTCCCGACCATAACGCGGTGTACCATCAGTATAATCAGTGACAGGCACACTGGAATCCCGCGAATTCACTATTGCGCTACTACTTGCTGTTGTAAAAATCCCTCCGTTCTCAGTTCCTCCTGTTTGAGCCCCATCCACGAAGTGTCTATGCCCTTGAAATCTATCTATTTGCCCGATCCCCGAGGTTGTCCCGCCGCGTAAAAACATGGCAGTAATAGTAGCTCCCGCGTCTGTTGGATACGCGGCACCGCTTACATAACCATTCAAATTCGGCACGATTAATGTATCGAACGGGCTTTCCGAATCATTAATAGCTTGGCCGTTGCATTCCACAAAATTTAACGGCAGTGTTAGCGTATATCCGGATTTAAAATTTTTATGCCACGCGATGATTGAACCTACTGGCACTTCCATATTCAACGCATACGGCACGCCATTAAGCGGTTGCCTCGGCGTCATTTCCGAGTCCGTATCCACGCGCAGACCGACCCAATACTGCTGCGAAAAATCAACGG
>JAGVPM010000114.1 GCA_020052235.1 Candidatus Goldiibacteriota bacterium | reverse complement strand
TTTGCCTGCGGCTTCCTTCGGATTCCACCTCGCGATGGACACCCTTGCCGTCCAGCTAACACTTCCCCCTGTCGGGTGTGTAAAGGACTTCGCGGTAGGGAACAGGCATGCCTGTTCCCTACAACGTCACCTTCAAGCAAGTGCGCCCTGCCGGGCGCACAAATAAAAAAGGGCAGACCCGGATGGGTCTGCCCTTTGGTATTTAGCTGAATAAACTATTTCTTTTCTTTGGCCTTTACGGATTTGGCGGCCTTTTTCGGTGCAACTTTTTTAGGCGCGGCCTTTTTCGCTTCCGGCTTTTTTCCGTCTTCTTTCTTTACAGTGGTTTCTTTCTTTAATTTTTCACGATTAGCCGCCCGTTCCTGTTTGCGCTTATCTTCAGCGGCTTTGCGTTCGGCTTTCTTTTTTTCCTTTTCAGGGTTCTTGGGAACCTTGGATTTCTTTTCTTCAGCCTTGGCGTCCTTCACTTTTTTGGCTGTTGCTTTGGCTTCTTTGACTTTTTTGTCCTTCTTTTCTTTCTTTTCCTTATCCTCTTTGCCTTCCAAACCTTCTTCGCCTTCAACCTTCTTTTCCTGCTTGGTGTTCTGGCCTAACAACTTCTCAGTACCCGGAACCCAATCCACCAATTCCAAAAAGGCTACAGGCGCTCCGTCGCCGGGACGTTGCCCCAATTTGATGATGCGGGTATAGCCGCCCGGACGATTGCGGTACCATTCGACAATATGGTCAAACAGGCGGTTGACTATATCCTTGCGATAAATCACGCCAAAGGCCATGCGCCGATGGTGCAAGGTGCCCTTCTTGGCCCAAGTAACGATGCGTTCCGCGATGGAACGCGCTTCCTTGGCACGGGTAATCGTGGTCTTAATACGTCCATGCAAAAATAGGGCTTCCACCAACTGCCGCAGCATGGCATTACGATGCGCTGACTTAACGCCTAATTTTCGTCCTTGGTTGCGATGTCTCATTGCCGCTTCCTTCCTCGTATAAACTGTGGAGGCATTTCAAAAAATGCCCCCACCTTGCTTTAGATGCCTAGCTTTAGATGCCTAAACTTAATTTTTCTTTCCTGCACTGTCGGGATTGTCCACAAACTTCAAGTCCATACCCAGCGACAGGCCCATTTCCGACAAAATTTCCTTGATCTCATTAAGCGACTTGCGTCCAAAATTCCGGTACCGCAGCATTTCGGCTTCGGTTTTGCGGACCAAATCGCCAATGGTCTTGATGCTGGCTGTTTTCAGGCAATTGCCCGAACGCACCGAAAGTTCCATTTCTTCCACGCTGCGCGCGAGCAATTCTTTCAGGCGTTCCTGCTCTTCGTCAACCTCTTCCACCACTTCTTCGGGTTCTTCTTCGAAGTTGATGAAAATGGTCATGTGATCCTTCAAAATTTTCGCCGAGTGGCCCAGGGCATCTTCGGGGCTGATGCGTCCGTCGGTCCAAATTTCAACGATCAATTTGTCATAATCGGTAATCTGCCCCACGCGGGTGTTCTCGGTCTCGAGTTTCACCTTGATAACCGGCGTGAAAATCGCGTCCACCGGAATCATCCCAATGGGTTGATCCTCGCGGCGGTACTTGTTGGCCATCACGTACCCGCGGCCAAAATCCGCCTCGATCTCCATTTCCAACTTGGCATCGCGGTCCGAAAGGGTCGCAATATGCAAGCCGGGATTGATGATCTCCACGGTTCCGTCGGTTTGAATATCCGCGGCCGTGACTTCGCGTTCGCCGGAAACATTGAGCCGCAGCGTCTTCGGCCCGTCCTCGTGCATTTTGAGCTTCAATTCCTTCAAGTTCAAAATAATGTCCGTGGTGTCTTCCACCACCCCAGGCAATGAGGAATATTCATGCACGGCCCCATTGATGCGCACCGCTGTGACCGCCGCTGCTTGAATGGACGACAGCAAAATACGGCGCAATGAATTTCCAATGGTCACGCCAAATCCGCGTTCAAAGGGTTCGGCCACGAACTTCCCGTACGTCGGGGTCAACGTATCCTTATCATACTCCAGCCGCTCGGGCTTCACTAAACTTTTCCACCTCATGCTCCACACTCCTTTTTCAATCCCGGCCGTCTACGGCGGGCTACTTGGAATAGAGCTCTACGATCAGCTGTTCCTGAATGGGCAACGCCATTTCTTCCCGGCTGGGAACTTTGGAAAATACGCCCGAGAAGGTTTCGTGATTCACCGTCATCCAGGCGGGAACTCCGCCCCGGCGCGCCAAGGTTTCGATGGCTTGTTTGATCGTTTCTAAACTCTTGCTCTTTTCGCGAATCTCGATTTTATCTCCCACCTTTACTTCGAAGGAAGGAATATCCACTTTGTGGCCGTTCACAAGCACGTGACCGTGCGTCACCATCTGGCGGGACGCCAACCGGTTGACGGCAAACCCCATGCGGAACACAACATTGTCCAGGCGGCGTTCTAGCAACTGCAACAGAATTTCGCCCGTAACACCGCTCTTACGGCTGGCGGATTGATAATATCCGCGGAACTGCCGCTCCAAAACTCCATACATGCGGCGAAGTTTCTGCTTTTCACGCAACTGCTTGCCGTAATCCGATCCTTTGCTCCTGACATCCGGGTGCATTCCGGGCGCCGAACTGCGCCGCTCAAACGCACATTTGTCGGTCACGCATTTGTTGCCTTTTAAAAATAATTTCATGCTTTCGCGCCGGCATTGTCTGCACTCAGCGCCTACGTATCTAGCCATTCAATTACCTCCTTATCGCCCCAGGGAATTACACACGTCGCCGCTTGGGCGGACGGCAGCCGTTATGCGGAATCGGGGTCACGTCTTTAATGACCGTAACTTCCAATCCAATACCTTGCAAACTCCGGATGGCGGATTCACGTCCTGCCCCCGGGCCCTTCACGTACACTTCAATGGCCTGCATGCCCGCGTCCAAAGCTTTCTTGCCTGCTGCTTCGGCGGCCATTTGCGCTGCAAAAGGCGTGCTTTTGCGCGATCCTTTAAAACCCACTTGGCCCGCAGAGGAGTGCGAAATCACATTCCCCTCTTTGTCCGTAATGGAAATAATCGTGTTGTTAAACGTCGATTGAATATGAGCCATCCCAACGCGGGGTGCGCGCTTTACTTTTTTCTTCGTTCGGCCGGTTCCTTTAGCTGTTACCACCGTTAAGCCTCCTTCATGCCGCTACTTTTGCGGCTTAATTACTTTTTATCAAGCGCCTTGCGGCCGCTGCCAACCGTCTTGCGCGGGCCTTTGCGGGTCCGGGCATTTGTGCGTGTGCGCTGACCGCGCGCCGGCAATCCGCGGCGGTGACGATACCCGCGGTAACATCCGATGTCCATCAGCCGTTTGATGTCCTGGCTGACTTCGCGCCGCAAATCGCCTTCAACCTTAATATCCTGGTTGATTACCGTTTGCAGGCGGTGCACTTCATCCTCGGTTAAATTTTTCACCCGGATATCCGGTGAAACATTGGCCGCCGCCAAAATCCGTTTGGAAAGCGTGTCCCCAATTCCAAAAATATAGGTTAACGCAATCTCTACACGTTTGTCTTTCGGCAGGTCGATACCGCTGATACGAGCCATATTAAACGATCCTCCCTTGCTTCCCGCTCTGCGGGAAGCAGAGCATTTGATAGTCGAGAGGCGAAAGGAGAAAAAACCGCTTCTCGCCTCTTATCAAATGCGGTCAACTCTCGACTTTCTACTCTCAAAACACTCCCGCTTACTTATCCCTGGCGCTGCTTATGCTTCGGATTGATGCAAATGATCCGGACCACGCCCTTGCGCTTAATCACCTTGCACTTCTCACATAAAGGTTTTACTGATGCCCGCACTTTCATGTTAAGAATCCTCGCTTTCAAACTACTTAAATCGATACGTAATGCGTCCCCTGGTCAAATCGTACGGGGAAAGCTCAATCGTTACTTTGTCACCGGGTAAAATGCGGATGAAATTCATGCGCATCTTTCCGGAAATATGCGCCAGCACCTGATGCCCGTTTTCCAGTTCCACTTTAAACATCGCATTGGGCAAGGCATCCAATACTTTACCCTCGATCTGAATCGAATCTTCCTTGGGTTTGGCCGGAACGACTTCTTTTTTTACCGCTAATTTCTTTGAGCGCTGTGGATATCTGCTTTTCGGATAATTCATCGCGTTAGTACCTCCACTTGCCCATTCAGCAAGGCCACCGTATGCTCAAAGTGCGCCGACCGCTTGCCGTCCTGCGTAACCACCGTCCACTGATCTTCCAACACCCGTACTTCATACCCGCCGACGTTCACCATGGGTTCAATGGCCAACACCATGCCTGCTTTCAAACGCACACCCTGGCCCGGGGCTCCGAAATTCGGAATTTGCGGATCTTCATGCAACTGCCGGCCAAGGCCATGTCCCACAAAATCCCGCACCACGGAAAATCCGGCACGTTCCACGTGTTTTTGCACCGCATGCCCGATATCGGAAAGCCGTTGTCCCGGCAGTGCGGCTTGTATGCCTAATTCCAAAGATTCTTGGGTTACCTGCATTAAACGCCTGGATTCGGCATCCACATCGCCCACCGGATATGTCCAGGCGGCATCCGAGTACCAATCCCCAAGCTTGACTCCGACATCCACACTCAGAATATCTCCGTTTTTTAAAACGCGCGAACCCGGAATGCCGTGCACAACCGCTTCATTCAGCGAAGTGCACAAGGTTGCGGGAAATCCCCGATACCCTTTAAATGCAGGCAGGGCTTTCTTACTCACTATCAATTTTTCCGCCCAGCGATCCAATTCCGCTGTCGTTACTCCCGGGCGGATCAAATCGGCCAAGCCTCTTAATATTTCCGCGACAATCTTACCCCCGGCGCGTATCTGCTCAACTTCCGCGGGAGTTTTAAGCGATATCACGAATCAGCTCACCGCAGCGCGAATCCGCGCAACAATATCCGCAATTTCACCCTCGGCCTGAATGGTCTTCATCAATCCTGTTTTTTGATAGTACGCAATCAGCGGAGCCGTCTGCTGCTCATAAACTTGCAACCGGTTCATGATCGTCGCCTCATTGTCGTCCGAGCGCGTAATCAAAGCTGCGCCGCATTTATCGCAAACGCCTGCCTGTTTGGGCTTCAAATTCGTATTCACATTATAATTCGCGCCGCAGCCGGGGCACATACGGCGTCCGCTCAAGCGGCGAATAATAACTTCACGCGGCACGTCAATATTCACCACCGCGGTCAAATTCAATCCCTTTTCTTTCAACAACACATCCAAGCTCTGGGCTTGGGCAATGGTGCGGGGAAAGCCGTCCAAAATAAATCCCGGTTTAACATCCTCGGCGCTCAAACGATCCGCCAGCATGCGCGTCACCAATTCATCCGGAACCAAGCCGCCTTTGTCCATATAGGTTTTGGCTTCTTGTCCCAAGGCGGTTCCCTGCTTTACATTGGCGCGCAGGATATCACCCGTTGAGATGGTGGGAATACCCATTTGCTGGCACAATTGCGCGGCATACGTTCCCTTGCCTGCTCCAGGCGCACCTAAAAAAATTAAACGCATAAAATGGTTTCCTTTAAAATGAGGCCGTGCGGCCCTTTAATTTGCCGGACTTCATAAAACCTTCGTAATGCCGCATCAACAAATGCGACTCAATCTGTTTCATAGTATCCAGTGCCACACCCACGACAATCAAAAGGGTAGTGCCGCCGAAATACCAGCCAATGGACATCCGCTTGGCTAAAAAATCAGGAATAATCGCGATGGCCAAAACAGCCAAAGCGCCGCCCAAGGTAATGCGCGAAAGTGTCTGGTCAATGTATTCGGCCGTCGATTTTCCAGGCCGCAATCCGGGGATAAATCCGCCGTATTTTTTCATATTCTCAGCCACATCGGTCGGATTAAACGTAATCGCAGTATAAAAGTAACAGAAAAACACAATTAAAATCGCATACAAAATAGTGTAAAGCGTGCTTCCCGGCGACATATATTGAATCAAGGTCTGAATGATTGACTGCCCTGCATTCATACTGTTTGGATTTTCAAACAATTTCGCAATGGTAGTGGGCGTCACCAACACGGAACTCGCGAAAATGACGGCAATAACACCGGAATAATCCACCTTGAGCGGCAGCTGTGTGGACTGGCCGCGGTAAACTTTGCGTCCTACGATGCGCTGCGCGTATTGCACCGGAATTTTCCGGTAAGCCTGTTGGACAACCACAGTTAACGCTACCAATGCGACCATGACACTTATAAAAATAATCAGTTCAAACAAACTAACCGAACCGGCCTGAAACAAAGCCCACATAGAGGCCATTTCCCTTGGTACGCGCGCCACAATACCGGAAAAAATCAATATCGACATGCCATTGCCGATACCGCGTTCGGAAATTTGTTCACCCAGCCACATAATGAAAATCGTACCGCAGGTGAGCGTCAGCACTGTTGTAATCTGGAAACCAATGCCCCAGTTCAAAACAATGGACTGCCCGCCCGTCGGGTTGACATTATGCAACATGTAGGTCATACCCAAGGATTGGATAATACAAAGCAGTACCGTGCCGTAGCGCGTGTACTGAGTAATTTTCTTGCGTCCCTGCTCCCCTTCTTTTTGCAACTTCTCCAGATAGGGAACCACTGTGGTTAACAGCTGAATAATGATAGAGGTGGAGATGTAAGGCATAATCCCCAACGCAAATACGGAAAACTGGCTTAAAGCACCGCCGGAAAACAAATCCAGAAATCCCAACACACCGCCCGCCTGATTTTGAATCAATGCATTCATGGCAGCTGCGTTAATGCCCGGTGTGGGGACATGCGAACCGATACGGAAAACGAAAATCATGCCCAACGTGAACAAAATTCGCCGTTTCAACTCCGGAATCGAAATCGCGTTCTGGAAGGCGCCTATCATGCCAGCACCTCAATTTTTCCGCCGGCGGCGGTTAATTTATCAACAGCACTTTTCGAAAATTTGTGCGCTTTGATTTGCAGGCCCTTCGGTGCATCCCCAACGCCCAAAATTTTCACCAAGGAATCCTTGCGGATCATCCCGGCCTTGTACAAGATCTCAGGATCCACGGCTGCCCCAAATTTGGCCAAATCCTTCAAATTAATTACCGCATATTCCGTTCGGAAACGGTAATTATTAAACCCGCGTTTGGGCATTTTTTGCGCCAACTGCATCTGACCGCCTTCAAATCCCGGTGCCGTGCCGCCGCCGCTGCGGGCTTTCTGGCCCTTGGACCCGCGCCCCGCTGTTTTGCCCCATCCCGAACCAATTCCCAATCCTTTGCGATAGCCTACTTTACGAGCGCCGCGCGCCGGAGATAATTGATCAATTTTCATAACTTTCTAATCCCCTTTCACTAAGCCCCAATGGTTTCAACTTTGAGCAAGTGCCGAACTTTATAAATCATGCCTCGAATTTCGGGGCGGTCAAAAACAATGCACGACGTTCCGCGTTTTTTCAAACCCAACGCGCGTACTGTGGCACGCTGCGGCTGGGTGGTCCCGATAACACTGCGCTCCAAGGTTATTTTAAGTTGGCCGCTCATGATTTATACCCTTCCTTCTCTTTCGCCACCGGAGCAATGTCGGAAGGCGCCTTGCCGCGCATCTTCGTCACTTCTTCTTCCGTGGTCAACGCGCGCAAACCGGCAAACGTGGCATGCAGCACATTGTGCGGATTGTTGGTCCCGATGATTTTCGTCAAAATATCGTGGATACCGGCCACATCCATAACAGCGCGAACCGCTCCGCCGGCAATCACGCCCGTACCGGGAGAAGCAGGTTTAAGCAAGACCTTGGCGGCCCCATAAACACCTAAAATCGGATGAGGAATGGTAACGCCTTTCATTTTAATCTTAATCAGATTTTTTTTCGCCTCTTGCACGGCTTTGGCAATCGATTCCGGTACTTCGTTGGATTTACCCAATCCGTACCCCACCGTACCTTGTCCATCGCCCACGACAACCAGCGAGGAAAAATGGAACCGGCGTCCGCCCTTGACCACTTTGGCCACGCGGTTGATTTTGACGACGCGGTCTTTCAGCTCCAGTGTATTCGGATCAATTTTTTTCAAGACGATCACTCCTTAAATCCCATCCGGGGGATTAAAATTCTAAACCGGCCGCGCGGGCCGCATCGGCCAACGCCTTGACAGCGCCTTGGTATTGATTTCCACCGCGGTCAAAGACCACGTTTTTAATGCCTTTTTCCAACGACCGCTTGGCGATGAGATCACCCATTTTTTTCGCGGCGGCCACATTGCCGCGCGAAGGCAGCGAAGACTTGATTTCAGACTCCATGCTGCTGACCGAAATAAGGGTTTGCCCCGCCAAATCATCAATCACTTGGACGTAAAAATTCCTGCAACTTTTAAACACATGCAAACGCGGACGCTCCGCAGTCCCGGATAATTTCCGGCGCAAACGCGCGTGCCGTGACTTTCGTTCTTCCGAGCGTGAAATTTGTCCCATAACGTGCCCCCTTACTTCTTACCGCCGGCACCGGCACCCGAAGCGCCGGACTTACCGACTTTAATACGCACATACTCACCTTCGTAGCGGATACCTTTGCCTTTGTAAGGTTCAGGCTTGCGCACGAAGCGAAGCTCCGCTGCCACCGCGCCCACTTTTTCTTTATCGATTCCCTTGACGGTAATCTGAGTGGGTTTGGGCGTTTCCAAGGTGATACCCTGGGGCGGTTTATAATCGACTTGATGCGAATATCCCACGAACATGGTCAGGACATTGTTCTGCACCGCGGCGCGATAACCGATGCCCTGGATCTCCAGTTTCTTTTCAAACCCCTGCGAAACGCCGTGCACCATGTTGGCGATCAAGGTCCGTGTTAGTCCAAACAATCCTTTGTAGATCCGGTCGTGGCTCTCCGGTTTGAGAACCTTGATGGTCTCACCCGTGATTTCCAACTTCATTCCCGGATACAAATCCCGTTCCAGCTTACCTTTGGGTCCACTCACTGTAATATGCAGGCCCGAGCAAGCAGCTGAAATTCCCTTGGGCAGGGGTATAGGCAATTTCCCAATGCGCGACATAAGCGCTCCTCCTTACCAGATGTAACACAGCACCTCGCCGCCAACGTGCGCGCGACGAGCTTGCCGATCGGTCATAATTCCCCGCGAGGTCGACAGGATGGCGACTCCCAGCCCACCCAATACCCGCGGGATGTTCTCCGCCGAAGTGTAAACACGGCACCCCGGTTTCGATACCCGCTGAACATTGGTGATAATCCGTTCACGGTTTGGGCCGTATTTCAAAAAGACCCGGATCATCCCCTGCTTTTTATCCTCAATGACTTTGAAATTGCGGATAAACCCCTCATCTTTAATGAGGCGTACGACTTCCTGCTTCATTTTGGAAGCAGGAATATCCACCTTTTCATGAAAAGCCCGATTCGCGTTGCGAACCCGAGTAAGCAAATCCGAAATAGGATCGGTCATCGACATGAATGCTTCACCCTCTCTATCCAATAAATCGCGGTAATCATGGTACGACTACCAACTGGCCTTGACGACACCAGGAATCTGGCCATTGCTGGCCAACTTACGAAAACAAATACGGCAAATCCCGAACTTGCGAATGTATCCCCGCGGCCTGCCGCACAACTGGCAGCGGTTGTATTTACGAACTTTGAATCTTGGTTCTTCTTTTTGCTTGTTGATCAAACACAATTTCGCCATAAAGCCTCCCGTTTAACGCTTTGCAAAAGGCGCGCCAAATTGCCGTAAAAGCTCTTCGGCTTCCTTGTCAGTCTTGGCCGTGGTCACGAACGTAATGTTCATGCCGTGAATGCCCATAATTTTGTCGTAATTAATCTCGGGAAAAATAATCTGTTCCTTGATCCCGAGATTGTAATTACCACGCCCGTCGAATCCACGGCTGGAGATGCCGCGAAAATCTTTGATACGGGGCAGCGCGACATTCAAAAACCGGTCCAAAAATTCATACATGATAATTCCGCGCAAGGTTACGCGTGCGCCAATAGGGATGTTGAGGCGTAATTTAAAATTTGAAATCGCCTTTTTGGCCCGTGTAATTACCGGCTTTTGACCCGTAATCTGGCCCATTTCTTCAGCGGCGGCTTCCAACACCTTGATGTCGTCGGTGGCTTTTCCCATTCCAACATTGAGAATAATTTTTTCCAGCTTCGGAACTTCCATTTTATTCCGATAGGAAAATTTTTCCATCAACGCCGGAACAACTTCCTTCATGTATTTATCTTTCATTCGAGCCATGTGTACTTTTCCCTCCATCTGGGAGCCTAATCCAGCATTTCCTTGCATTTGTGGCAAACACGGACGAACTGTTCATCATCACCCATTTGTTTGAAAATCACTCTCGTCACCGCGTTGCATTTATTGCAGATCAATTTCAATTTGGCCAAGGGAAGCGGTGCTTCCTTTTCCAAAATCCCGCCCTTCGGCATTTTCTGAGTAGGACGGCTGTGTCGCTTTACGAAATTAACTTTCTCGACAATGGCTTTTCCCTTTTTCGGATAAATCTTTAAAATCTTACCGCTCTTCCCGCGGTCTTTTCCCGAAATTACCGTTACAACATCATTTTTATGGAGCTTAGGTTTTACCTGCATGCCGACCATCTGCTTCCTTTCTCCAGCCCTACAAAACTTCAGGGGCCAGCGAGATAATCTTCATAAAATTCTTTTCACGCAACTCACGCGCGACGGGGCCAAAAATACGGGTCCCGCGGGGATTGAGCTGATCGTTGATCACCACCACCGCATTTTCATCAAAGCGAATATACGAACCATCGGGGCGCCGGTAATTTGAAGCCGCCCGCACAATGACGCAGCGGACTTTTTCACTTTTTTTAACCTGTGCGCCCGGAATGGCTTCCTTCACCGCGCCGACGACAATATCGCCCAAACCCGCATACCGGCGGCGGGTTCCGCCCAACACCTTGATGCACTGAATAACTTTGGCGCCAGAGTTGTCCGCCACTTTTAGCATGGTCTGAACTTGAATCATATCTGGTTGGCCTCCTTCAGCACGTCTCCGGCTTGAACCTTCGCCCGTTCAACCACATCCACC
This sequence comes from Candidatus Goldiibacteriota bacterium, assembly GCA_020052235.1. Lineage (GTDB taxonomy): Bacteria > Oederibacteriota > JAAXVQ01 > JAAXVQ01 > JAAXVQ01 > JAAXVQ01. The sequence continues at coordinate 5,404 of JAGVPM010000114.1, read as the reverse complement.
AGAGTGTGATACTTCTCCGCCGACAACGGACGCGTTTCGCGAATACGGACTATATCACCGATGTGCGCCGTATTGGCCTCATCGTGCACCTTATATTTTTTCGAAACGCGAATCGTACGCTTGTATTTGGCATGTTGGACCAAACGCTCCACCTTAACAACGATGGTCTTGTCCATCCGGTCGCTAACCACCAAACCAACTTTTTCCGTAGAAGACTTCAGCCTTGACATTGGCTTTCCCTCCCAACCTGCAAATGATATCCGTACTATTTCTTAGCCGCGGTTGCTTTAGCCTCGGTTTTTTTCGGAGCCGCAGCGATTTTCGTGCCTGCTTTGTCCATCTCTTTGAACAGCGTCAAAATCCGGGCGATATCTCTGCGTGTCGCTGAAATTTGCGCGGTATTTTCAACCTGCTTGGTCATAACCTTGACCTTGGTCTTCAACATCGAATCCCGCAATTCCTTCAATTTATGGTCAAGATCCGTACGGGTCATTTCACGCCATTTTTCAATTTTCATTGATTACATCCCCGCTTCCTGACGCACTACGAACTTGGTCAAAATCGGCAACCGGTGCGACGCCAGCATTAAAGCCTCACGCGCGATCTTTTCATTGACACCGTCGATTTCAAACAAAACGCGTCCTGGTTTCACAACCGCAACCCAAGCTTCGGGTGCGCCTTTTCCCTTACCCATGCGGGTTTCCGCAGGTTTCTTGGTGATCGGCTTATCCGGGAAAATCCGGATCCACAACTTGCCACCGCGCTTCAAATGACGATTGATAGCCACCCGGCAAGCTTCGATCTGCGCATTGGTTACCCAATTCACTTCCAACGCCTTCAGCCCAAAACTTCCGAAGCTGACTTTATTTCCGCGCTGAGCCATACCGCGGCGCTTGCCGCGCTGTTGTTTACGGAATTTAACTCTCTTTGGTAGAAGCATTTCGCTTCCCTCCTCGGCGTTCTTCAACGGCCTTGGGTTGGTCGACGTACAACCACACCTTCACCCCAATGGTTCCGTACGTGGTGTTGGCCGTAGCCTGGCCGTACTGAATATCGGCGCGCAAGGTGTGCAGCGGCACGCGTCCCTCGCGATACCATTCACGGCGGGCAATTTCCGCCCCGGCCAAACGGCCTCCGCACATGATTTTAATGCCTTTGGCGCCCATATCCATGGCCGTGGTAACCGAGCGCTTCATCGCGCGGCGAAACGCAATCCGGCGTTCCAATTGACGTGCGACGCTCTCCGCCACCAAATTGGCGTCCAACTCCGGCCTTTTCACTTCCAAAATATTGACGTGAATCTGTTTGTCCGTGAGCGCCTGCAGTTCTTTGCGCAGATTCTCGATCTCCGAGCCTTTTTTTCCGATGATGATGCCCGGCTTGGCGGCGTAGATGGAAATGGTCGCACGTTGTGAGGCGCGCTCAATCTCAATCTTGGAAAGGCCGGCATGTCCCAGCTTCGCTTTCAAAAACTTCCGCAGTTTTATATCCTCAAGCAAGAATGCGGGAAAATTCTTTTTCGCAAACCACTGGGAATCCCATGTGCGCGTTATTCCCAAACGTATGCCTATTGGATTAATCTTCTGACCCACGCTAGTCCTCCTTATGCCCCTGGGGATGGATTAGTTGATTTACCGTCCGATACCACCAAGGTCAAATGCGTCGTACGGACATGAATCTTGCTTGCCCGGCCCATGGCACGCGGAACAAAACGTTTCGCATTGCGCAAGAGTCCGGCAAAATCCGTGCGAATCTCTTTAATGAATAAATTGGCCGGATCGATTTCCGGATGCCGGCTGGCCGCCGCCACCGCAGACTTAATTGCCTTCGTAAGAATCGGAGAAGCCGCTTTGGGGACAAAGCGCAGGATATTCAACGCTTCGTCAACCTTTTTCTTCCGAATCAACGCTGCAACGATATTCACTTTTCTCGGCCCAATGCGAAGATGCCGGGCCACTACCTTTTGATCCATAATAACCTCCCCAACGTCGATCCCTTGTTCGATCTAAAACCCGAGCAATTCGCCACTCTCGCCTATTGCAATTCCCTGGTCGTTTCGACAGGCTCAACGACCGATTTCATTGATTCGTCCATGGTCACTGAGCTTGTCGAAGTGACCAGCCGATCGAGTCTAAGTCGTAGCGGTCGATTTTTCCGTCTTTCCGCCATGCGCCTTGAACAAACGCGTGGGTGCAAATTCGCCCAACTTATGCCCCACCATGTTTTCCGTTAAATAAATCGGCAAAAACTTCCTCCCATTATGCACGGCCAGCGTATGCCCGACCATTTCCGGGATAATCACACTGCGCCGCGACCAGGTCTTGGTCACTTTCTTTTCTTTCGCCTGGTTCATGGTCTCAATTTTTTTCATCAATTTAGGATCTATATAAGGTCCCTTTTTCTTAGAGCGTGACATTCGTCTTTAGCCCTCCCTACTTCTTATTCCGACGCCGAATGATCATGCGGTCGCTTGCTTTTTTCGGCCGGCGCGTCTTATAACCCTTTGAAGGAACACCCCAAGGACTCACGGGATGGTGACCGCTCTTGCTGCGTCCCTCACCACCGCCCATCGGGTGATCGCAAGGATTTTTCGCCATACCGCGCGAACGCGGCTTGAAACCCAACCAACGATGCCGTCCGGCCTTACCCAACGTAATGTTTTCATGCTCACGGTTTCCAACCTGGCCTACCGTGGCCAAACAATCCAGATGGATCAAGCGCATTTCACCCGAGGGCAGACGCACATGCGCATAGTCGCCTTCTTTGGCCAACAACTGGGCGGCGCTGCCTGCCGCGCGCGCCAAACGAGCCGGCTGATTCGGCTTCAACTGAATATTATGAATCGTGGCACCCAAGGTGATCTTGCTCAAGGGCAGTGAATTCCCTACGGCAATGTCTGCTTCGGGACCGGAAACGATTTGGGTTCCAACCTCCAAGCCTTCCGGAGCAACAATGTAACGCTTCTCGCCATCGGCGTAATGCAACAAGGCGATACGCGCGGTGCGGTTGGGATCGTATTCAATGGCCGCTACTTTGGCGGGAATGCCTTGCTTGTCCCGGTTAAAATCAACCAAACGATAACGGCGTTTATGGCCGCCGGATTTACGGCGGGCCGTGTAATGTCCGTTTACGTTATGACCGCCGCTCTTGGAAAGTTTCCGCAGCAATGATTTTTCGGGCTTAGACTTCGTAATCTCCGCAAAGTCATATCCTGTCATTTGACGCCGACCCGGGCTGGTGGGCCGATACTGTTTTAAAGGCATAGCTATTTCTCCTTATCCGCCAAACTGATTATCAAAATCCTGCCGTAGGGTACAGGCATGCCTGTACCCTACAATTCTCATGCACCTTCGTAAAGCTCAATCCGATCACCGGGTTTCAACGACACAATGGCTTTTTTCCACGCTTGTTTCTCGGTGACGCGGGCTCCGAAGCGCCGATTCTTGCCCGGCATGGTCACGGTGTGGACATCCAAGACTTTTACCTTGAACATGGCCTCCACCGCTTGTTTAATCTCAATTTTGTTGGTCCGGACATCAACTTCGAACGCAAACAAATTTGCGGTTTTATTACGCGACAATTTTTCCGTTAAAAGCGGACGTTTAATTACATCATAAGTTTTCATCGGCTAAGACTCTCCTCCACTTTGGTAACTCCCGAGCGGGTGATCAGCAGCCGGTCGCAATCAATCAAATCATAGGTGTTAATGTTTTCCGGGTTCAAAATCCGCAAACTTTTCAGATTACGGCCGGACAAGCGGATGGCATCATCTTTCTCACCCAGCACCAGTGTGGTTTTACCCGCGGGATTCAACTTCTTCAACACCGCAGCCATTTCCTTGGTCTTGGCAGCCGTCAACTTGAGGGCATCCACCACCAATAACTCGCCGTCCGATAATTTAGCGGTCAAGGCGCAACGAATAGCCTCACGGCGGGCTTGCTTGGGCAAATCCCACTGATAATCATGCGGTTTGGGCCCAAACGTGACACCGCCTTTGTACCAAAGCGGCGAACGGTTGCTGCCTGCGCGGGCACGGCCCGTGCCCTTCTGTTTCCAAGGCTTCTTGCCGCCCCCGGAAACTTCACCGCGGGTTTTGGTTGAAGCCGTTCCCCGGCGAACATTGAGCAGATGGCTTTGCACCGCTTCCCAAAGCAAATGCTTGTTCACTTTAACTGCGAACACTTTATCCGACAGGTTTAATTCCCCAGCCGGTTGGTTCTCTTGGTTGACCATTTTAATCACGGGCATTGCTATTTACCTCCCCGACGGCTGGCCTTGACCATGACCAACGAACGGTTGGCTCCCGGTACGGCCCCTCGGATCAACAACAGGTTGCGCTGCGTGTCGATTTTCATCAATTTCAAACGGATGGCACTCACTTGCTCGTCGCCCATGTGTCCCGGCATTTTCACGCCTTTGATGACACGGGAAGGATCCGACGAGGCTCCAATGGAACCCGGGGCACGATAGAACATGGAACCGTGTCCATGATCACCACCGCGCGCCTTGTGACGCTTGATGACGCCTTGGAAACCTTTTCCTTTGGAGACACCAACGACATCCACCCATTTGGTTCCCTCAAGCACTTCCGCACCCAAGGATTGTCCGACCGTAAACGTGTCCCCGCCTTCGGTGCGAATTTCGCGCAACATTTTGAACGGTTTCACATTGCTTTTGGTGAAAGCGCCAAGTTGCGGTTTCCGCACGCGTTTGGGTTTTTGTTCATCCAACCCGATTTGGATCGCGGAATAACCGTCTTTTTCCTGGGTCTTAACCTGGGTCACGGTGCACGGTCCGGCCAATACTACGGTCACGGGAACCATCTTGCCGTTTTCGTCAAAAATCTGCGTCATGCCGATTTTTTTTCCATAAATACTCTTCATATACAACCCCCGTTCAAGGTTCAAACTCCAAGCCGTTTCCTATTGCCGACAGACTCCGCGTTTGAACGTTAAACTTCAAAGTTAAAGTTTGATCTCCACATCCACACCGGCCGGCAAATCCAGCTTCATCAGCGCGTCAATCGTTTTGGGCGTAGGATCCACTATGTCGAGCAAGCGCTTATGCGTACGGACTTCGAACTGTTCCCGCGACTTCTTATCCACGTGCGGGCTGCGCAACACGGTAACCCGGTTGATGCGCGTCGGCAGCGGAACCGGGCCAAATACGCGGGCGCCGGTTCGTTTAGCCGTATCAATCACATCGCTGGCCGAACGATCCAGCAAATTGTGATCATACGCTTTCATGCGGATGCGAATTTTCTGTTTCTCCACCATAATTTCCTCCGGCTAAAGCCTATTCCAAGATCTCGGAAACCACGCCCGAACCCACTGTGTGTCCGCCTTCGCGGATGGCGAAGCGCAGTTCTTTTTCCATGGCAATCGGCGTGATCAATTCCGCTTCG
>JAGVPM010000039.1 GCA_020052235.1 Candidatus Goldiibacteriota bacterium | reverse complement strand
TCGATGCCGAGGATGTGTCCGTAGAACTCTTCGAGTGACTCGTTGCTCATGCTGTGCATTTTACACAATCATCCCACACGAATTCCGGAAGCGCCAAAAATAGAGGTGTTCCTGCGGCTTTTTATATTCTTCCCAGCGCGCTCCCATCCAGCGGGCCAGCCACGATCCGGGATCGGGAATGATGACCGAAAGCCAGCCCCCGGGTTTTAACAGCTTGGCGGCTTTTTCCAAATCAGCCTTTGGATTTTGGGAATGTTCCAGATAATCCCAAAGGCTGACCACATCCCAATGATTCTCGGGCCAATCAGCTTGCAGCAAGGAACCGACCTTGATCCGGGCGCGCACCGCTTCCGGCGCATGCGTTGCCGCATGCTCGGACCACTCCACGCCCCCGACTTCCCAGCCTGCGTTTTGTGCCTCCAGCAAAAGAAACCCGTAAGCACACCCCACATCCAGCCAACGCCCCGCGGACTTGGTATGGCGTTGAATGCGCTGCAACCGGCGCTTGAACGTCAGGCGGATATTGGCTTCATCACCGGCATAATCAAAATACCCGCGCATCACCGAATCCGGGCTTTTCCAGTATCCGGCATCGTAATATTGGCGCAAGGCCCCGGGTGTAAGCCTGGGGGAAACCCGGCGCACTCCGCACCGCGGACAGCGCACAATGGGAAATGTTTGAATCACAAACTCGGGCACATCCGGCGGTTCCGCGCCGCAAACGCAGCAAGCCACGATTTCACGGTCCAGGCATGGAATTTTCTGTTTTTCCAATTCTTTCATCAAAACATTTCCACCCTTCAACGAACTTTCATGGAACGTAACGCATTTTCCATGGTTTGTAAATTTTTGCGCGCTGTTTCCATGCCGGGCGACTGCGCCAAAGCAATTTTTAAACAGCGGATGGCTTCCAACGGTTGTTGGGTATTCCAATACATAATGCCCAATTCATGATACTGATCCGGATTTAAATCCGCCAGGCTCTCGGCGCGCCGCAACATGGCAAACGCATCCCCTGGGCGCTGCTGGCGTTGGTACAACCATGCCAACATGGTATAGGGAACGTCCCACTCCGGCGCCAATTGCACCATCCGTTGAAATTCCGTTTCAGCCTCCAGCCCGCGCTTTTGTTGCGCCAGGCTCATGGCTTGGTCAAAGTGCGCGCTCACATTGGAAACCACTGCCGGAACATAGGAAAACAAGGGCCGCCCAAGTTTAACGGGTTTTTGAAGTTCCGGCGTAATTAAAATCTCATACAGGGATTGCTGGCCGCTCAAGGCCACGCGCTTGGTGTATCGGGCCATAAGTTCCTGCCAGCGCGCCACAGCCCCTGGAGTCCAGCCATAAGTTTCGTATCCCCGGGTGCGCGCGGCTTCCTGCGCATTAATAAATAAGTGGGTATAACCTTCCTGCCTGAACTTTTGCCATACGGCTTCGGCTGTTGGGCCCTGGTCCAGCCATTCTAAAAGCGGATTGGTGTCGTACACCGTAACGGCTGTGATTGGTTTCTCTATATAGTAAGTACGTGTTTCCCCGAACGCGTAAAGTTTTACCTTGCCCGGCAATTGATTAATCACGCGCGCCATGGGCCGGTAACCCAGCATGAGGTGCTGTTCCAAATACATTTCGCGGTTCTGGAGCCCTAAGCTTACCCCCACCGGATCCCAATTCGTCAAGGCCATACCCGCCAAGGTACCAAGCCCCCAAACCATGAGTCCCAATACGCACCAACGCGCCAATTGCCCGAACCATCGAGCCCATTGTTCGGCTCCATATAATATGAATGCGCATAAAACGGCCAATACCGGGAAACCGGGCATAAGGTAGCGGGAAATTTGCGTTTGCTTGGACCAAAGCAAAACCGTCAATACGGCCGTGGCCAGGAGGATATTTTGCGCAGGCGGAGCACGCCGGGCAATCCAACCCAGCCAGAGAAAACCGGGCAATAAAAATAAAAACACCGTGCCAAGATAGGAATTGCCCGTAGGGTAATAAAGCGAAAGATCCCAGGGAATACGCAAATATTGCACCCAGGTGCGTTGGCCGAATTCTTTGAATCCTTCCATTTGCTGCTGCATTTTTTGGGGATGCACATTACGGCTGGGAATCATTTGATATAAAAAAGGATAAACCGGATTGCCGGTCACCACCACATTTTTAATCAACCAAGGCGATAAACATAGGGCCGCACCGGCGCCGACTTTTAAGGCCGTCATCCAAAGTGATTTGAATTTTTCGCCGCAACGAAACCGATAAATAAACGCCGCCAAAAATGCCGGTGCCAGCATGAACGCGGTATTGTATTTGCAGCTTAAGGCCGCGCCGGTCAGCACCCCGGTCAGCCACAGATCCCGCGCCGGCAGGGTCTCGGCCGTACCGGTTGCCGAGCCTGTCGAAGCAAAGGTATTTATCAAAGCCAACAACGCCGCGGCCGCAAAAAATACAGCCCCCGCGTCCACACCCGAAACCGCTGCATTTAAAATCAACAAAGGAATGGTGACAAAAATACCCGCAGCCCAAAAACCAACACGCCGTCCGAACCAACGCCGGCCCAAGGCAAAAACAGCCAAAGCGGCAAGCACGCCCAAACTGACATGCAGCAACCGGCAAAGACGTTCATCGGCCAAGAGCAATGCGCCGGTGTAAAGCATTTCTATGTGCATGGGTAAATTGGAGAAAAATACCGTGGGCAATGGAAGTATGCGGCCATGCTGTATCCACTGTGACGTCACGCCCAGATGGTATACCAAGGAATCAAAAAAAAGTTCCGGCGCATTGGCTGAAAGATATTCCGCGGCAATTACCAGCAAAATTATCCAACCCAACACCCGGTCAGGCATTTGCGGCGCCTTACCCCACCACCAACCGCGGGCCGGTTTTAGATCCGCGCGCAGTTTCCAAAGCGTCCAGGCACCCCAGCCCACAAACACCGTATAAATTGCCGCATAAACCAACGTGTGAAAACCGCCCGCCACGCCCAGTAAAAAAGTGGTTAAGGACAGAGCTGAAAATCCCAAGGCAAAAGCGAATACGGTTTTTTCCAGCCGGGAACGCACGGCCGGAAACAGGAAGTTCAAGATACAGAGCCCATTGCCCAAAGCCCCGATTCCAAAGCCGAATAAAAGGAGATAAAGTTTTAAGGTACCCAGCCAGTGTTGCATGAACCACGCAGGCTGCCATGCGCCAAACCGGGTAAGGGGAAGAAAATTAAAAATAATATTGATATGCCAGGGGAAATGAACGTACGATTGCCAAAATAATATCCCCGCCCAAACCGCAAGCAGGAGCAACCCGGCGCTGAACCAGCGGGGTTGCATTTTGCCTGATCCGGCCGGAGCGGGGATGCGTTTCACCGCACGCTCCCTTTACCCACGCCGCGCAAGCGCGCCGGAGAGAAGCGACGAAAATAATTCCCGCCCGTCAACCGAACCCATGCACGGTTCCATGGCGCGCTCCGGATGCGGCATCATGCCCAGCACGTTGCCGCGCTCACTGCAAATACCGGCAATGCCGGCCACCGAGCCGTTGGGATTAGCCTCTGGGGTCAATTGCCCGCCGGGAGTGCAATAGCGGAACACAATGCGATTTTCACGCTGCAGACGCTTCAAGGTTGCGGCGTCGCAATGGTAGTTGCCCTCGCCGTGCGCAATGGGAACGCGCAAAACTTTGCCTGCGGTAATTTTCTGAGTAAAGGGTGTTTTGAGAGAATCCGTCCGTAAGTTCACATACTTGCAAATAAAGTGAAGATTTTGGTTGCGCAGCATGGCTCCGGGCAATAAACCCGCTTCCAGCAAAATCTGAAAACCGTTGCAAATGCCGATCACCGGTTTGCCCTGGGCCGCGTGGGCGCGCACTGCGTCCATGGCAGGTGAAAATCGCGCCACGGCGCCGGTGCGCAAATAGTCTCCGTAGGAAAAACCGCCGGGCAAAATATAGGCATCCACGGATTTCGGCCGGCTCTCGCCGTGCCAAATAAATTCCGCGGGCTGTTGCAGAACGTCTTTAACCGCGTAATAGCAATCGTGGTCGCAATTGCTGCCGGGAAAAACAACGATTCCGAATTTCACTTAGGACTCCTTTGGGGCGGACGCGACTTGGTAACGGTAGCGTTCGATCACGGGATTCACCAAAAGTTTGTCGCACATCTGTTTGACCTGCCGCTCGACCTCGGCTTTGGCTAATTGGCCGGAAAAATTCAGCGTGAAATATTTCCCCAGCCGCGCCCCAGTGAGGGCTTCATAACCCATGGAGTGCAGGGCCGCCTGGATGGTATTTCCCTGGGGGTCCAAGACGCTGGGTTTCAAGGTGACAAACACTTCCGCAATCCATTCTGCTTTCGAGGTACTCATGCGCTTTCTCCTTTTTAAAAAGTGCGTATTTTCAGTGCCCAAACTGGCGCGTTCGCCACTTACTGCATTTTCCTAACAACCGCATACATACCATGACATGTATATCGATTTATTAAGGCCCAGATTCAACCACGAAGTGCAACACCCTGACGGAAAGCTTCCGCAGGAGTTAAGAACTTCAAGCATTTCATTGGCCGGTTATTCAGCCAACGT
>JAGVPM010000172.1 GCA_020052235.1 Candidatus Goldiibacteriota bacterium | reverse complement strand
TTAGGATGGAAATTTTAGAAAAACAGATTTTAACAACTTGACGGGAGAAAACATCGATGGACGTCATGCTTTTTCATACACAACATTTGACAATATCTCCACCCAAACAACTCCCCAAGGCATGGGTGACAATAATTTCACCCCGCTGTTTGGAAAGCTTCATATCCGCAACGCCGACAACAAGATTGCCCATAATTTTTTCCCTTATTACATGCGTATGTCTTGTAGGGAACGGTTTAAAACCGTTCCCTACAGGGCATGATATCCGATACCCCGCAATTTGTTGCCGCAAAGCGCTTCACTTTTTATAGATCGTCGGGGCTACATACTGAAACTTGTGCGTAATCCCGGCCAAACTTTCCGAGTGCCCTATAAAAAATATCCCGCCCGGCGCCAACAACTCCCAATATTTGTTCACCAGTTGCTCGCGCAATTTCTTCTCGAAATAAATCATGACATTGCGGCAAAAAATCGCATCAAAGGGGCCGCGCATGGGCCATGGGTCCAACAAATTCAAACGCGCAAAATGCACCAGCGACCGGATGTTTTCCTTCACTTGATATTGCTCAACGGATTTTGACTTCAGCGGCGTAAAATACCGTTCCCGCAAGGAACGCGGAATATCGGCCAACTTCGGCTCATCGTAAATACCCTGCTTGGCATTGTTCAGCACGCGCGTGGAAAGATCCGTGGCTAAAATCCTCACATCCCAATTCCCCAAATCCGCCCAGCCCTCTTTAAAAACCAAGGCCAGGGTATACGGTTCCTCGCCGGAAGAACAGCCCGCGCTCCAAAAACGGATATGCCGGTCATGTTCCGCCTTGCGCGCACGCAACTGGGGAAAATAAGTTTGACTTAAAAAGGTAAAATGATCGCTCTCGCGGAAAAAACTGGTTACATTGGTGGATAAGGAATTGAGCATAATAATGAACTCATCCCCGGTGGCATCACTTTGCAGGAAGTCCAGATATTCCTGGTAGGTACTCATGCCCAATTCCCGCAGGCGCTTGTTCAAGCGGGCTTTAACCAGTTCCTGTTTTCCCTCATGCAAATTAATGCCGCTGTGCCTTTTTACCAAGGCACTCAAACGCTTAAAATCATTTGGGCTCAACTGCGGAGCCTGGAAAATTCCCGGGTCTGTATTCATCGAAAGCCACCATCGCTTTTCTATGACTTCGTCATATCCTCACTGTCACACCAGGGCCATGTTGTCACAACCATTCCCATGACTTTACACAAAATTTCAGGCTATCTCCTTCGCAGCGCTCAAAATCGATATTTCTTCACCCGTGAGAACTTTAGCGATGCTGAGTAAAATGGTTACTCGTTCCGAAGTCTTACCCATGCCTAAAATAAAATCAGTATTCACTTCCAACCCAAACGAGGGAGCTTCCTCAATGTTGGCCGAATCAATATCCAAAACTTCAGACACGCTGTCCACCACGATGCCCATCTCGATCTTCCCCACGTCCACCACGATGATGCACGTTAACGGCGTACGTTCGGAGGGCGGCATATTGAATTTCCGCCTCAGATCAGTCACGGGAATAACCTTCCCGCGCAAATTGATCACGCCCATGACAAAAGCCGGGGTCCGCGGCACCGGTGTAATGTCCATCATGCCCATGATTTCACGCACGCGGAGTATCTCCAGCCCGTATTCCTCGCCCGCCAGGGAAAACGTCAGATATTTACCGCCCAATTGCCTTTTTTGCTCTCCGGTATTCACCGCCGTATTGACACTCATATCCGTATCTCCTTTCAAATCAACCTTTTTTTTACCAACTCAAGGAACGTTCCATCCGCCTGCCTCCGCGTGCCAGTAAAAGGATGCTGGCAACATCCAAAATCAAACTGATGCGCCCGTCCCCTAAAATGGCGGCGCCGGAAGCACCCGATTCTTTCCCTACGCCCGCCGGGAGCGATTTAATCACCAACTGCTGCTGTCCCAACAAAGCATCGGCCAATAAAGCGCAGACTTCACCCTCATGTTCCACCATCAGCAATAAAGCCTGGGTGGGATCCTCCACAGCGCCCGAAATACCGAACATTTGGTATAACCGGAAAATCGGAATCTATTTATCCCGCAATTTAACCATTTCACCTTTGCCCGTTACCGTAAACAAGGCCGAAGCCTCCGGGCGAAACGCATGTTTGACGTTCAACGTCGGCAACAAATATTGCTGGGCGCCCACCTTGAGCAACATGCCGTCAATGATGGCCAGGGTCAGCGGAATGCGCATGGCAAAAAGCGTATTTTGGCCGGGAGTAGAGTTGATTTCAATCCGGCCGCGGATGGACTCAATATTTTTTTTAACCACATCCAATCCCACACCGCGCCCGGAAACTTCAGTGACTTTTTCAGCCGTGGAAAATCCGGGGAGAAAAATCAGCTTAAACACTTCGGAGTCAGAAAGCGTGTGTTCGGGATCCACCAATTTCTTTTCCACCGCTTTATTGAAAATCCGGGTCCGGTCCAAACCTTTGCCGTCGTCATGCAGTTCGATGACAATATTCCCTGCCGTGTGATACGCGCGTAAAAGCACGGTGCCGGTTTCGGGTTTCCCGGCCGCCTTTCTAACCTCCGGGGATTCAATGCCGTGATCAACCGAATTGCGCAGCATATGCACCAAGGAATCGTTGATGGTCTCCACCATGTTGCGGTCAATCTCGGTATCCTCGCCCTCCATCCGAAACACCACTTGTTTTTTGCGATTTTTTGGCCACATCGCGAACCAAGCGTTCCATTTTTTGAAACGTGGCCTTTAAGGGCACCATGCGCAGGGACATGCTTAAGTCCTGAAGCTCGCGGGTAATTTTTTCCAATTGGGCAATATTTCTTGAAAACATCCGGTTCTGTTGGTTTTCTTCGCGCGCTCCCTCTTGCTGTGCGATCATGGCGTGGGTAATCACCAACTCCCCCACCATGTTGATCAACCCATCCAATTTTTCCGTACTGACACGGACAGTTGAGACCGCGGCCGCACTTGCGCCCTGGCTTAAGGCATTGGCCATCGCATCATTGCACGGCCGCTCCGGAGCATCATGGATAACCGGTGAGGTTTCCGGCTTTATTTCAACGGTGGTCGGAATGATCGGGGCAACGAACGGGACGCCGGGGTTTTCCAAGCGCCGCATCAGATCTTGGTAATTGGCAGGCAAAGGTTTCCGGGGTCCGGTGGATGTATCTTGAAGTGTTTGAATCATCCATTTCAGGGTATCGGCGGATTCCAGCGCCAAATCGGCAAATATTCCCGTGAGTTGAATTTCGCCTTTGCGCGCCCGGTCCAAAAGCATTTCCCCGTGATGTGCCAATTCCTTAATGCGGTTTAAACCTAAAAAGCTGGACGTTCCCTTGGTGGAATGAAACGCGCGGAATACGGTGTTTAAATTTTCCTTGTCATCCGGATCGGTCTCCAATTTCAGCAATGACGTCTCGGATATTTGCAGGTGATCCAGGGTTTCGGTGATAAATTCGCTTAAAATTTCAGGATCCGCATCCGCTAAACTGTCGCCTTCAAGCGCAGCCGCAGCCGTAAGCGGCGCTTTTGTGTCCGCCGGCGTTCCCGCCTGAGCCGGTAAATTCGGTACGGCCGGAGGCGCGGGCTTGGCCGGCGCAGTGGTGCGGCTCACGCTGGGTACGGCAGGTTGATTCACAAACACCGGGGTGTCTTCGGAACCGGATTCCATCGACTCCTGCAACCGGGCAATGAGTGCGTTTAATTTATTCAAGGAGGAACAATTTATGAGTGCACGCCTATCCTTTGAAGCCACCAAAGAAATACTCAAGCATTTCGTAAGCTGCCTGCAAGCCGGCGAAACTCCCGAAACCTTAAAACCCGAACTTAAAAAAATCCTGCGCCACAGTTCCCCGCTCGAATTCGCGCATTTGGAAAGCGAACTCATCCGCGAGCAACTGCCGCGCGAAGCGCTTTTGTGCCTTCACGGTATGCACGTTGCTTGTTTCCGGGAAATGTTTATACCGTAATTGCAAGCCGCCATTTCCCTAACCCATTCCTAATCATTTCCGAATATTCTCCTGACGGTCTTTTCATTGACGGCCCCGGCGGATACTATGCTAATATACGGCCACGTACCCGGGAGGAAAATTTCATGTCCAAAGCCAAAATTTTAATCGTGGAAGATGATGCGGATATTGCCGAATTGCTGCGCTATAATCTGGCCAAGGAAGGCTATTCTATTTCCGTGGCTGAAAATGGAGAAAAAGGTGTTAAAACCGCGCGAACTTTGCATCCGGACCTCATTGTGCTCGACATCATGCTGCCGGGCATGGATGGTTTGGAGGTCTGTAAAACTTTAAAAAGCGACGCAAAAACCAAAGGAATTCCCGTGGTCATGTTGACGGCCAAAAGCGAAGAAAGCGACGTGGTGACCGGCTTGGAATTGGGGGCCGAGGATTATATTGCCAAGCCGTTTTCACCCAAAGTCTTGGTCGCCCGCTTGCGTACGGTTTTACGGCGGCAGTCCAAGAAAAACGACCCTTCGCCCGAAGTACTGAAAATCCATGAACTTCTCATTGATCCCGGCCGTCATGAACTGCTTATTTCAGGCAAGCCGGTTGATTTGACTTTCACGGAATTCAAAATACTCCATCTCTTTGCCGGACACCCGGGCTGGGTTTTTTCCCGTTATCAAATCGTAGAAGCCGTGCGTGGTGAAGAGTATTCGGTTACCGACCGGGCCGTGGATGTGCAAATCGTCGGTTTGCGAAAAAAACTGGGGCGGGCGGGTAAATACATCGAAACAGTGCGCGGCGTCGGCTACCGTTTCAAGGAGTGAGCATGCGAAAAACCAAGCTTCGTTTGCTGTTGTTCGGCGCTTTTTTACTTATCATCCTGGGATTAATGACGGCGTTTCTCTGGATCGCGGTCCGCACGTTTACCCATTTTTATTATACGGAAACGGCCCACCACCTCGAGACTAAAGCGCGGCTCATTGCTCAGGACCTGAATAACGGAGTGCCACTTCGGCGCTCCCCCAGGCTGCAAGCCTTGTGCCGGGATTTAAGTTCCGCCGCCGCCGTGCGCATTACCTTCATCCAGCCAGACGGCCGGGTTTTGGCTGATTCCGAGGAATTTCCCGAACACATGGACAATCATGCGGACCGCACCGAAGTCCAGGGCGCCCTGGCCGGCCGGCTCAGCACATCCGAGCGTTACAGCCATACTCTGCGCCAGAACATGCTGTATGTCGCGCTCCCCTACCCCGGCATGCCGCCGCAAATAATCATTCGCGTGGCCATCCCCACGACATCCATGAGTCATTCGCTTTCTAACCTTTACATCCGTTTTGCCCTGTTCTCGGGTTTGGTCATCCTCTGCGGCGCCGGGCTGGGCCTTTGGCTCGCCCAAAAAATCAGCCGGCCTTGGGAGGAAATGCGCCGGCATGCCAGCCGGTTTGCCCAAGGTGAACTCAATCAAAAACTGGAAACCTCCGAACTTGACGAGGCGAATGGGCTGGCGGAGAGCCTCAATCAGATGGCCAGCCAACTGGATGACCGCACCCAGGCGCTCTTGCAAAAGCAACAGGAACAGGAAGCAATCCTGGCCAGCATGGCGGAAGGCGTTGTGGCCGTGGATCGCGAAGAGCGAATCCTGAATCTCAACCAAGCCGCACGGGTATATTTAAACATTACGGCCCCCAGGGTCCTGGGGCGCCCCTTGGCGGAAGTGGTCCGCAACAGCCAACTGCAGCAATTATTGGCCCATACCTTAACCGGAACAATTTCCGTGGAAGGCGATATTGTTATTTCCGGTAATTCCGAGAGGTTCTTACAAGTGCACGGTTCCATCCTGCGGGACGCCCAAGCCCAAAACATCGGAGCGGTTTTGGTATTGAATGATCTAACCCGCATCCGGCGCTTGGAGACCCTGCGCCGCGAATTCGTGGCCAATGTGTCGCACGAGCTTAAAACCCCCATCACGCTTATCCAGGGCTTTGCCGAAACCCTGGAAGATGGAGCCTTAAAAAAAGCCGACGAAGCCAAACATTTTCTGCAAATCATCGCCAAACAAACGGAGCGTTTGCATACCATTATCGAGGATCTTTTAACCCTTTCACGCATTGAACAGGAATCGGAACGGGGTTCAATCCCGCTCGCCCCAGGGTTGATCCAACCGGTGTTGCTGGCTGCCCTAAGTATGTGCCGGCCGGTTGCCGAGGTCAAAAAAATAAAATTGGAACTGTCCTGTCCCGAACAACTCCAAGCGCGGATCAATGACCGCCTGTTGGAGCAAGCGGTGGTCAATTATCTTAACAACGCCGTCGCCTACAGCGAGGTCAGAACCACCGTGACGCTTACCGCCGAATCAACGGATACCGGCATTTTAATTTCCGTTCGTGACCAGGGCATCGGCATTGCCGCCGAGCATTTGCCGAGATTATTTGAACGTTTCTATCGCGTGGACAAAGGACGCAGCCGCGAGGCCGGCGGATCGGGATTGGGCCTGGCCATCGTCAAACACATTGTTCAAGCCCATGACGGAAAAATCAGCGTGGAAAGCGAACCCGGCAAGGGCAGTACTTTTTCTATTCATCTCCCTAAAATCAATCAGTTTCCCCTCCCTTCCCTTAACTATAATTTAACCTGCGCCTTATATTTCCCTAATCCCATTATTTTATCATTCCAATGTTTTCCGGCACAACACCACGCAGTAGTTCAGCCGTGACGAAAAAAACTGGTTTTCCCGGAGGTGTCATTGGTCACGAACTTTGACCCCCTGCCTGGTCACGTAGTTTGACCCCCCTGCTGGTCATGACTTTGACCCCTCCTTGGTCACAAGTTTGACCCCCCTGAAATAGGCCAAAGTCTGGTCACGACTTTGACCCCCCTCTTGCCAGGGCCCGGAAAGCCGTGAATACTGTTTCCCAACTATAACAACCATGTTGAGGAGGCAGAATGCGCGGCAGAAAGGCTCAAATGGAAGAAATACGCGAAATACTGAGATGTTACCGGCTGACCCGGAGCGTCAAGGGCACGGCCCGGACGCTAAACTATGCTCGAAACACCGTACGAGATTGCGTGCGATGGGCGCAACCCAAAGGCTATCTTGAAGCCGGAACGGAATTGCCCAGCGAAGCCGATTTGGCAGCGCAATTTACTGATAGCCAGAAAGAAGCGGTGGTTCGGCAGTCGCTGCAACCACACGAAGCGAAAATCAAGGAATGGTTGGATGGCAGGTTCACCATCACCCGCATGCAGGAGCTTCTGGTAGAGGGTTATGGGTGGACGGGCAGCTACGAAACGCTGAAACGATACACCCAGCCCCTGCGAATGGACACGAAAGCATGCATCCGCCTGGAAGTGGCACCGGGCACGGAAGGTCAGGTGGACTTCGGATACATGGGCCTGCTCTACGATCCCCGTGAGCGACAGATGCGTAAAGCCTGGCTGTTTTTGATGACGTTGTCGCATTCCCGGCACTGCTACGGGGAATTGGTATTTGAACAAAAAATCCCCACCTGGATCGCCTGCCACCGGAGAGCATTTGAGTTCTTCGGCGGTGTCCCGGCCAAACTCGTCATTGACAACCTGAAAGCCGCCATCGTGAAGGCTGCCCTGTATGATCCTCTGGCTAACCGGACGTATCACGAATGCGCGGAGCACTACGGCTTTATTATTTCTCCCTGCAAACCCAGAACCCCGGAACACAAGGGCAAGGTGGAGCGCGGAGTACCCTATGTGCGGAATGCTTTCATGGCAGGGCGTATGTTCCGGGATATTCAAGATGCCAACGTGCAACTTCTGGATTGGATTCAAAACAAAGCGGGCCTGCGCAATCACGGAACCACCCACCAGCAGCCCAGGGTTATTTTTGAAACGGTGGAGCAAAAGGCTCTCCGGCCGCTGCCTGCCACCGACTATGTCATGGGGTTGTGGAAAGAAGCCAAACTGCACACGGATTGCCACGTCGTGGTGGAAGGTTGCTACTACTCCGCACCTTACCGCTTCCGAGGCGAGATGATTTTGGTTCGCATGGCTGACTCCATGGTGTACCTGTACCATAGCCACGAATTGATCGCCACGCACACCCGGGGACACCGCAAGGGCGAGCGCATGACCGTGCCCGGCCATTATCCTACGGAAAAAGCCGCTTACCTGGAAAAGACCGTGGTCTGGTGCCGCAGGCGGGCTCAAACCCTCGGCCCCAACCTGGTACAGTTTGTAGAGACCATCATGCACCAAGATCATCCTATGGATACCCTACGCAAAATTCAGGGAATTCTGCATCTGGCGGAGAAATACCCCAAGGAACGAATGGATCATGCCGCCCGCCGGGCTTTGCATTATCAGGTTTTGAGTTACCGTTCCTTCAAAAACATTCTGGAGGCCGGGTTGGATCACCAACCGCTGGAGCCGTTTGCCCCACCAACGTCCATTCCAGCACGCAACTATGCGCATGCCCGTCCCATCACGGACTTCATTCCATTTCAAACCCAATCGGAGGAGAAAAAATCATGGAATTGATGCATCAAATCAAACCCTTGCTGCGTTCTTTGCGGCTTTCCGGGGTCATGGATACTTTGGAAGTCCGCAACCAACAGGCCATTGCGGAAAAAATCAGTTACCTCGACTTCCTGGCCTTGTTGGTGCAGGACGAAGTTGAACGCCGAAGAATGAAACAACTGGAACACCGGCTCAAGAAAGCCCGCTTTTCTTCGGATATGACATTGGAGGATTTTGACTTTTCCTTCAACCCCACCATCAACCGGCACCAGATACTTGACTTGGCCACGGCCACCTTTGTGGAACGTAAAGAAAATATCTTTTTCATCGGCCCTGCCGGGGTCGGCAAAACCCATCTGGCCTCAGCCCTGGCCCACCAAGCCTGCCGCCGGGGCTTTGACGTTCTCTTTGTCAAGACCCCGCAACTACTGCGTCATTTGGCCGCCAGCCACGCCGATGGTTCCTGGGATGCCAAACTCTCACATTACCTCAAACCAGATCTTTTGATCCTCGACGATTGGGGCCTCAAACCACTGGGACACCCGGCCGCTGATGATCTTTATGAAATTATTTGCGGCGCTTCCGGAATTCGTGTGGGATGATTGTGTAAAATGCACAGCATGAGCAACGAGTCACTCGAAGAGTTCTACGGACACATCCTCGGCATCGA